>JBKJPD010000205.1:0-8346 GCA_046595345.1 Pseudonocardia sp. | reverse complement strand
GGCTACGTCGATCACCAGACGCTGTCGTTCGACGCCTACGACAAGTTCATCGAGGACGACTTCCTCGGCGGCGCCCGCCTCGACCCGGCCACCGACGGCCGACCCGACCCCCGCCCGGACGTCCGCGAGAACAACCCCGTCCTCGGCAACCTCACCGCCGACTTCGACTTCACCCAACAACCCCGACCAGCGCTAACCCTGCCGATGCACCCGACCAGCACCCTCACACCCGAGGCGCCCAACCGTCCGGCATCGGCGCCCACCGACAACGGATGAGCATCACTGTCCGCGTCGCCCGGTCGCGACCCAACCAATCCACCACACTCGGCCCAGCACCGCCCGCACGGCACGAGCCCCGCGACGGCGGCATCGAGCTGCCGCTGGGCGGGCTGTCGCTGTGGATCGCCAGAAGTGCGATGTAGATCAGCGGGCACAATCGCGCGGACGAGCTGGAAACGGGACTGCCAAGAGGAGCTCGCCGACCGGATCGCCGGGACGTTGATCGGGCCGTTCCTGGTCCGCGGTGACCGGTCGCTGAGGCTCAGTCCTCCAGGGTGCAGAGGACGGTGCCCTGGCTGACCGAGGCGCCCGGCTCCGCGGCGAGGCCGGTGACCGTGCCGTCCTTGTGGGCGGTGACGGGGTTCTCCATCTTCATGGCCTCGACCACCGCGATGAGGTCGCCGGTGGACACGACGTCGCCCTCGGCCACCGCGACCTTGACCACGGTGCCCTGCATCGGTGCCGTGACGTCGGCGCCGTGCACCGCGGCAGCGCCCCGAGCCCGGCGCTCGCGGGCCCGCTCGATGATCGCTGCCGACGTCGCGGGCCGGGTGGCGAACAGGCCGGGCAGGCGCACCTCGTGCCACCGGCCGCCGATCTCGATCGTCACCGTGTGCGGGTCCGCGTCGTCATCGGCGGCGCCGCCGAACGGCTCCAGTTCGGTCGCGAACTCCGTCTCGATCCAGCGGGTGTGGACGGTGAAGCCATCGGGACCGGAGGCCGTGAAGGCGGGGTCGTCGACGACCGCGCGGTGGAAGGGCAGCACGGTGGGCAGCCCGTCGACCCGGAACTCGGCCAGCGCGCGCCGCGCCCGGCCCAGTGCCTCGGCGCGGTTCGCGCCGGTGACGATCAGCTTGGCGAGCATCGAGTCGAACTGCCCGCCGACGACCGATCCGCGGCGCACCCCGGAGTCGACGCGGATCCCGGGGCCCGACGGTGGCTCCCACACCGTCACCGTTCCCGGGGTCGGCACGAACCCGACGGCCGCGTCCTCGCCGTTGATGCGGAACTCGATGGAGTGCCCGTGGGCCTGCGGGTCCTCGGTGATCGCCAGCTTCTCCCCCGCGGCGATGCGGAACTGCTCGCGCACCAGGTCGAGGCCGGTGGTCTCCTCCGAGACCGGGTGCTCCACCTGGAGCCGCGTGTTGACCTCGAGGAACGAGATCAGCCCGTCCTGGCCGACGAGGAACTCCACCGTGCCCGCGCCGTGGTAGCCGGCCTCGACGCAGATGGCCCGCGCCGCGGCGTGGATCTGCGCGCGCTGGTCGTCGGTCAGGAACGGCGCGGGGGCCTCCTCGACCAGCTTCTGGTGCCGGCGTTGCAGCGAGCAGTCACGGGTGCCGACGACGACCACGGTGCCGTGGGTGTCGGCGAGCACCTGCGCCTCCACGTGGCGCGGCCGGTCGAGGTAGCGCTCCACGAAGCACTCCCCCCGACCGAACGCCGAGACGGCCTCGCGGACGGCGGAATCGAACAGTTCCGGGATCTCGTCGATCGTGCGGGCGACCTTCAGCCCCCGCCCGCCGCCGCCGAACGCCGCCTTGATCGCCACCGGCAGCCCGTGCTCCTGCGCGAACGCGACGACCTCCTCGGCCGAGCCCACCGCGTCCTTCGTGCCCGGTACGAGCGGGGCGCCGGCCTTCGTCGCGATGTGCCGGGCGGTGACCTTGTCGCCCAGGTCCCGGATCGCCTGGGGTGTCGGCCCGATCCAGGTCAGCCCGGCGTCGATCACGGCCTGCGCGAAGTCGGCGTTCTCCGACAGGAACCCGTAGCCGGGGTGCACGGCGTCCGCGCCGGACCGCGCGGCGACGTCGAGGATCTTGCGCTGGTCCAGGTAGGTCTGCGCGGGCGTCGTCCCGTCCAGTGCGTAGGCCTCGTCGGCGACCTCGACGAACAGGGCGTCGCGGTCGTCGTCGGCGTACACGGCGACGCTCGCCAGGCCCGCGCCCGCGCACGCCCGCACCACCCGGACCGCGATCTCGCCGCGGTTGGCGATGAGCACCTTGTGCAAGGTCATGCGGGACTCCTGGTCTGCAGGGCGGGTAGCACCTCGGTGGCGAACAGCTCGACCATGGCCGCGCGGTCGGCGTCGGGGCAGGCGGGCACGAGCACGATCGACCGGGCCCCGGCCTCGACGTACTCCCGCAGGCGCGCGACCACCTGGTCCGGGGTGCCGGAGGGGACGTAGCGGTCGGCGATCGGCCCGAAGTCCTGGTGGTAGACCCCGCCGAGCGTCTCGATCGCCTCGCGGCGTGCCGTCGCGGCGTCGCGCCCGACTCCGGCCCAGCAGAACACGGCGCCCTCGACGCCGGAACGCCCGTGCTCCGCGGCGGCCCCGGCCACCCGTTCCAGGCCGGACGCGAGCTGCTCGGGGCTGTACATGTACGGCACCCAGACGTCGCCGAAGCGGCCGGCGCGGCGCATCGAGGCCTCCTTGCGGCCGCCGATCCACAGCGGCGGGCGCGGGCGCTGGAGTGGGAGTGGGTCGAGGGTGACCTCGTCCGACCCGAACGTCACCGGCTCCCCCGCGAACAGCCGCGTCAGCACGTCGAGGGCCTCGTCGGTGCGCCTGCCCCGCTGAGTGACCGGCACGCCGCACGCCGCGAACTCGGCGGGGAACTCCCCGCCGACCCCGACGCCGAGATCGAACCGGCCCCCGGACACGCGGTCGAGCGTCGCGGCCATCTTGGCCGCGAGCGCCGCGGGGTAGAGCGGCAGCACGGTCAGCGCCGAGAGCAGCCGCAGCCGTGACGTCGCCCCCGCCGCCGCCGCGAGCGCGATGAACGCGTTCGGCGTGGGGCTGTGGAAGAAGACGTGCTCGCCGCAGGCAAGGAAGTCGTAACCCAGTTCCTCCGCGCGCCGGGCCGCCCCCAGCACCTCGGCCGGGTCCCCCTGCGGCGCGAGCATCAACCCGAGGCGCGTCACGTCACGCCCGCACGGCGCAGCAGCGCCGCCGCCATCCGCAGGTGCACGTCGTCGACCATCTGGCCGTCGACCATGCCGACCCCGGACGCGCCGGCCGCCACGACCGCCCGGGCGTGCGCGATCTCCTCCTCCGAGGGGGTGAAGACCTCGCGGGCGATCTCGACCTGGGTCGGGTGCAGGCAGATCTTGCCCTGGTAGCCCAGGGCGCGCCCCTGCTCGGCGTCGACCCGGAACCGGTCGCCGTCGCGCACGGCCACCATCGCCTGGTCGATCGCGAGGACGCCCGACAGCCGGGCGGCGAGCACCACCTGGCTGCGCGCGTAGAGCACCTCCTCGCCGGCGGTGGTGCGCCGTCCGCCCAGGTCGGCGATGTAGTCCTCGGCCCCGAAGTACGCCCCGTCGACCCCGCCCTCGAGCAGCGCCCGGCAGTCCGCGACGCCGCGGCAGGTCTCCAGCCCGGCGATCACCACGGCACCCTCGGGCAGCATCGCGCGCAGCTGCGCCACCTCGTCGGCCCGCTCCAGCTTGGGCAGCACCACCCCGGCCGCCCGGGACGCGGCGACGGCGGCCACGTCGGCGGCGAACCACGGGCTGCCGGGCGGGTTCACCCGCACCAGCACCACGGTGTCGCCGTGCTCCAGCGCGTCGACCGCCTCGATGGCCCCGGGCCGCGCGGTGTCCTTCTCCGACTGCGCGACGGCGTCCTCGAGGTCGACCACGACCGCGTCCGGAGCCGACCGGGTGACCTTGGCGATCCGATCCGGCCGGCCGCCGGGGACGAACAGCAGCGTGCGCACGCCCGCGACGCGGTCGCGCATCAGTGGGCGCCGTCCGAGATCGCCTTCGCGATCGCGTCGAGGGCCGAGTGGTCGTCCGTGGCGCTGGTGTCACCGGTCGGCTCGCCGTGCACCAACATGTCGCGCAGCAGCCGACGCATGATCTTGCCGGTGCGGGTCTTGGGCATGGCGGGCGTGACGTAGACGGCCGCGAGGCCCGCATACCCGCCGAGCTGGGCGACGACCTGGTTGCGGATCTCCTGACGGAGCCCGTCGTACTCGCTGCCCGGGGTGAGCGTGACGAACGCGATCGGGACGGTGCCCTTCACGTCGTCGGGCACGCCCACGACCGCCGCCTCGACGACGGCGGGGTGGCTGGTCACGATCGCCTCGATCTCCATCGTGGAGATGCGGTGCGCGGCCACGTTGATCACGTCGTCGGCCCGGCCCAGCACCCACAGGTGCCCGTCGGCGTCGACGACGGCCTCGTCGTTCGTGGCGTACTTGCCGGGGAACCGCGCGAAGTATGTCGAGAGGTAGCGGTCGTGGTCGTCCCACACCGTCCGGGCGAGCGTGGGGAACGGCGTGAGCACCACGAGGTTGCCCTTGGTGCCCGCGGGGACGGCCACGCCGTCGTCGTCGACGATCTCGTAGGAGTGCCCCGGCAGGGTGGTGCCCACCGAGCCCGCCTTGAGGTCGTCCACGCCGTAGACCGGGTAGGCCCAGGTGGAGCCGGTCTCGGTCTGCCCGTAGGCGTTGACGACGGGCACGCCGCCGCCGAGGTGCTCGCTACCCCACCCGAACGTGTCGGCGTCGAGTGGCTCGCCCTGCACCGTCACAAGCTTGAGCTTCGGCAGCGGGTGGCGCGCCGCGAGGTCGTCGCCGAACTTGCGCAGCATCCGCAGCAGCGTCGGTGCACAGAGGATCTTGGTGACGCGGTGCTTCTCGGAGATCTCGTAGAACCGCTCCGTTGTCGGGGTGTCCAGCGCGCCTTCGTAGCAGACGATCGTCATGCCGCAGGCGAGCCCGCCCACCACGGCCTGGATCGGGAACGTCAGCCAGCCCACGTCCGCGGCCACCCAGTAGACGTCGTCGTCGGAGTCGCGGCCGGCCTGCCAGTGCGCGTTGGCCCAGGTGCCGAGCAGGAACCCGCCGACGCTGTGGACCACGCCCTTGGGCGTGGACTCGGTGCCGCTCGTGAAGATCAGGAACGCCGGCTCGTTGGGCTCCAGCGGGATGCACGGGGTGCCGTCGGGATGGGCGGCGACGACGTCCGCGTAGGAGTGCTCGCCCTCGGTGAGGACGCGCTCCTCCCCCGTGCGGTCGACGACGATCGTCGCGACCACCGTGTCGACGTTCGCCCGCGCGTCCCGCAGCGTGTCCAGCAGCGGCACCGGCTTGCCGCGCCGGTAGCTCGCGTCGGCCACGATCACGGCCTTGGTGCGCGACGCGCGCAGCCGGTTCGCGACCGCGTCGGTGCCGAACCCGGAGAACAGCACCGTGTAGATGGCGCCGATGCGGTTGCAGGCGTGGATCGCCGTGAACGCCTCGACGAGGTTGGGCATGTAGATGGCGACGACGTCACCCTTGCTCACGCCGAGGTCGAGCAGGCCCGCCGCGAGGCTGGAGACCTCGTCGCGCAGCTCCGCGTAGGTGACGGTGCGGCTGTCTCCGGGCTCGCCCTCCCAGATCACCGCGGCGCGCCCGGCGGTGGCGGGGTCCTCGGCCCAGCGGTCGACGCAGCTGTCGGCGACGTTGAGCTCGCCGCCCTCGAAGTAGCGGAAGTCGCCCAGCTCACCGCTGCGCACGGTGTGCCAGGGCTTCATCCAGCGCTGCTGCTGGGCCACCCACTCCCAGTAGGAGTCGGGGTCGGCGGCGGCGAGCGCGCGGGCGGCGCGCAGGCCCTCGACCCGTTCGGGGACGATCCAGTCCTCGCGCAGCGGCTGCAGCGGGGTCGAGATCAGCTGGCTGAGGCTGTCGGACATGCGTGTTCTCCCGGGAGGATGCAGGGTCAGACGGGGCTGATGAGGTGGTGGCGACGGTCGGTGGAGCGGGTGAAGCGATCGGCGCCCGAGAACCGCGCGACGAGCTCGCCGCGCAGGTCGCCGGGCTCGACGACGGAGTCGACCACGAGGTCGCTCGCCATCCGCAGCAGGTTGATGTCGGCCTGCTGCTCGACGGTGCGCGCCGCGACGTACGCGGCGCGCTCGTCGTCGTCGTCGATGGCGGCGACCTTGTTGGCGTACACCGCGTTGACCGACGCCTCGGCCGACATCGGGCCGATCGTCGCGGTCGGCAGGGCGATCGTGGCGCGCGGCTCGAAGCCGGGGGCGCACATGGCGTAGTACCCGGCCGCGTAGGCCTTGCGCAGCACCACGGTGATCTTCGGAACCTCGGCGCTGGCCATCGCGGTGATCATCTTGGCGCCGTGGCGGATGATCCCGGCCCGCTCGACGGCCACGCCGACCATGAAGCCGGGCACGTCCTGCAGGAAGACCAGCGGGATGTTGAAGGCGTCGCAGAGCGAGATGAAGCGGGTGGCCTTATCCGCGGAGTCCACGAAGATCGCGCCGCTGCGCACCATCGGCTGGTTGGCGATCAGCCCGATCACGCGGCCGTCGAGGCGGGCGAACCCGACCACCATCTCGGCGGCCCAGCGGGCCTTGATCTCGAGGAAGCTCGCGCCGTCGACAAACCGGTCGATGACGTCGCGGACGTCGTAGGGGGTGTTCGGATCGACCGGCACCGCGCCGTCCCAGTCGCTGCGCGAGGGCTCGCGGGTCTCGGTGCGCGCCGGCGGGGAGCGGAAGTCGTCGGGCAGGTAGGACAGCATCAGCCGGGCGGCCGCGATCGCCTCCCAGTCCTGGGAGAACACCTCGTCACCGCAGCCGGAGACGGTGGCGTGCATCATCGCGCCGCCCATCTCCTCCAGCGTGGTGATCTCACCGGTGGTCTTCTCCGCGATGCGCGGGGACGCGAGGTACATCGACCCGTTGCCCTCGACCATGCCGACCCAGTCGCAGAACGCGGGCATGTAGGCGCCGCCGGCCGCGGACGGGCCGAGCAGGCAGCAGATCTGCGGCACCCGACCGGACAGCTTCACCTGCAGGTGGAAGATCGCCGACGCACCGCGGCGGCCCGGGAAGAAGCCCATCTGGTCGGTGAGCCGCCCACCGGCGGAGTCCACGAGGTACACCACGGGCAGCAGGTCGCGGTCGGCGCGCTCCAGGATGCGGATCTGCTTCTCGCACGTCAGCGCACCCCACGAGCCGGCCTTGACGCCGAAGTCGTGCGCGATCACCGCGACCGGGCGGCCCTCGACGTGCCCGACGCCGGTGATCACGCCGTCGGCGGGCAGGCCGTCGAGCATCGCGTTGGCCATCAGCCCGTCCTCGACGAAGGTGTCGGGGTCGAACAGCAGCGCCAGGCGCTCGCGCACCGGGAGCTTCGACGGCCAGCGGCTGACGTCGGCGCCCGCGCGGGCCAGCTCGCCCGCGCGCGCGACGTCCTCCTGGGTGGGAGCGGTCTGGGTGGGAGCGGTCATCGCGTCAGGTTCCGCGACAGGATCTCGAGCTGGATCTCGTCCGCCCCGCCGCCGATCCGCAGGATCCGCGCGTCGCGGTAGTGGCGGGCGACCGGGGACTCCTCGACGAACCCGGAGCCGCCGAACAGCTGCACCGCGTCGTCGACGATCCGGTTGGCGGCCTGCGCGGCGAAGTACTTTGCGATCGCGACGGTGCGACCCATGTCCGGGTGGCCGGAGTCGATGCGCGCGGCGGCCTGGTAGGTGACCAGGCGGGCGACCTCGAGCTCGACCTCCATCGCGGCGAGCTTGTGACGGACCGACTGCAGCGCGGCGAGCGGCGCGCCGAAGGCCTCGCGGTTGCGCACGTGGTCGGTGGCCGCTGCGAGGCACTCGGTCGCGTGTCCGACCCCCATCGCGGCGAGCACGACCCGCTCGAGCTGGAAGGCGTTCATGATCTGGTAGAAGCCGCGGCCGATCTCACCGAGCACCGCGTCGGCTCCGACCCGGACGTCGTCGAGGATGACCTCGCGCGTGTCGGAGGAGTGCCAGCCCATCTTCGGCAACGGGTTGCCGAACGCCAGTCCCGGCGTCCCGGCGTCGACGAGGAACGTCGTGATGCCCCCGCGGCCGGCGTCGCCGGTCCGGACGGCGACGATGAGCACGTCGGCCAGCCCCGCGTTGGTGATGAACATCTTGCGGCCGTTGAGGATCCAGCCGTCACCGTCCAGCTTTCCGGTGCTCGCGATGCCCGCGACATCCGAGCCGACCGCGGGTTCGGTCACGGCGATGGCCGCGACCTTCTCCCCCGACACGAGGCCGGGGAGGTAGCGCACCTTCTGC
>JBKJPD010000134.1:0-8764 GCA_046595345.1 Pseudonocardia sp. | reverse complement strand
GGAGCCTGCGTGTACTACGGCGCGATGAGCGCCGGCGTGGGTGGCAAGGAGATGCCCATGGGCAGGCCGCTGATGAGCTGAGCCGGACGGGCCGGCCGGCTCAGCGGAAGTCGCGGGACTTCACCTGCACGGTGAGCACCAGCCGCTGCAGCCGGTCGGCCACCAGGTTCAGCACCCCCTCCGGACTGCGCTCCAGCCGGCCGCGGACGAGCAGCGCCGAGCTGCCGATCGCCACCGTGCGGTAACGCGCCCACAGCCCCTCCGAGCAGGTGACGTTGAGCATCCCGCTCTCGTCCTCCAGGTTCAGGAACGTGACGCCCTTCGCGGTGGCCGGGCGCTGCCGGTGCGTGACCAGCCCGCCCACCAGCACCCGGGGCCACCGCTGCTCGGGATCGCCCGCCGGAAGATCGCGGCCGACCGCGTCGAGGCCGTCGATCCGGATCGCGCCGAGGCCGCCGAGCCGCTCGCGCAGGTGCTGCATCGGATGGCTGTCCGGGGAGACGCCGGTGGCCCACACGTCGGCCACGGTGAGCTCGGCGTCGGTCAGGCCGGGCAAGGCCGGGGCGTCGAGCCCGACGGCGGTGCCGGGCAGCTGGCCGGGACGCACCGACGCCACCACCCCGGCCGCCCACAGCGCCGATCGACGATCCAGCACCGAGCCCCGGGCCGCGCCGAAACACCCGAACGCACCGGCCGTGGCCAGCGCCTCAGCCTGCGGGACGGTGAGCCGGACGCGGCCTGCCAGGTCGGCGAGATCACGGTAGGGCCCGGCCCGGTCGCGCTCGGCGTCGATCTTCTCGGCCAGGTCGAGTGAGATCGAGCGGACCTCGGCGCACCCCAGCCGCATCGCCTGCCCGCCCTCGCTGCCCGCGTCGGGCTGCAGCACCGCCACGGCGCGGCCGAGGTTGACGTCCGGGCCGCGGGCGAGCACCCCGTGCCGCCGCGCGTCGGCCACCAGCGACTGCGGCGAGTAGAAACCCATCGGCTGGGAGTTCAGCAGCGCCGCGCAGAACGCCGCCGGGTAGTAGTGCTTGAACCAGGCGCTGTAGTAGACCAGCGACGCGAAGCTGATCGAGTGGCTCTCCGGGAAGCCGAAGTTGGCAAACGCCAGCATCTTGGCGAAGATCCCCTCCGCAAGCTCGCCGGTGATGTCGTTGGCTGCCATCCCGTCGAAGAACCGCCCGCGCAGGCGTTCCATCTTCATCTCCGACCGCTTGGACCCCATCGCGCGGCGCAACTCGTCGGCGTCGGCGGCCGAGAACCCGGCGACGTCGACGGCCACCTGCATGAGCTGCTCCTGGAACAGCGGCACGCCGAGCGTCTTCTCCAGCGCGTTCTTCAGCAGCGGGTGGTCGTGCTCCCAGCGCTCCAAGCCGCGGCGGCGCCGGATGTAGGGGTGCACCGAACCGCCCTGGATCGGGCCCGGCCGGATCAGCGCCACCTCGACGACCAGGTCGTAGAATTTCTCCGGCCGCAGCCGGGGCAGCGTGGCCATCTGTGCGCGGGACTCCACCTGGAACACCCCGACCGAATCGGCGCGCTGCAACATCTCGTACACAGCGGGATCGGTGGGCGCCAACTCGTGCAGCTCGACCGTGCGCCCGTGGTGCTCGGCGACCAGGTCGATCATCAGGTGCAGCGCGGTGAGCATGCCCAGCCCGAGCAGGTCGAACTTGACCAGTCCGGCGGCAGCGCAGTCGTCCTTGTCCCACTGCACGACGGTGCGGCCCTTCATCCGCGCCCACTCGACGGGCACCACCTCGGAGACCGGCCGGTCGCAGATGACCATGCCGCCGGAGTGGACGCCGAGGTGGCGGGGGAAGCCGAGCAGCTGATCGGCCAGCTCGACGACCTGGGCCGGCATCCCGTCGGGGAGAGGGCCGTCGGTGAGCCCTGACCAGCGCTCGATCCGCTTGCTCCACGCGTCCTGCTGGCCGGGCGAGAAACCCAGGGCCTTGGCCATGTCGCGGACCGCCGAGCGCGGCCGGTAAGTGATCACGTTGGCCACCTGCGCCGCCCGGCCCCGCCCGTGCGAGGAGTAGACGTACTGGATCACCTCCTCGCGACGGCCGGACTCGATGTCGAGGTCGATGTCGGGGTAGCCCTCCCGCGCCGGGGACAGGAACCGTTCGAACAGCAGCCCGCACGCCACCGCGTCGACGTTCGTGATGCCCAGCGCATAGCAGACCGCGGAGTTGGCGGCCGAGCCCCGACCCTGGCACAGGATGTCGGAGCGGCGACAGAACTCGACGATGTCGTGGACGATCAAGAAGTAGCCCGGGAAGTTCTTGCCTTCGATGATGGCCAGCTCCCTCTCCACCGTCTCGACGGCCTGCGGGTACTCCGCATAGCTGCCGTAGCGCCGTGCCACACCGCGGTAGGTGAGCTCCCGCAGCCAGCTGGCCTCGTCGTGGGGTTCCGGCACGTCGAACGGGGGCAGGTCGGGCGCGACGAGGCCGATCGTGAACGCGCACGCGCGCCCGAATCCCGCCGCCCGCGCCACCGCGCCGGGAAACCGGTGGTCGAACCGCGCTGCCATCTCCGCACCCGAGCGCAGGTATGCGGTACCGGCCGGAGGCAGCCAGCCGTCGGCGTCGTCGAGACTGCGCCGGGCCCGTACCGCAGCCAGGGCCGTGGCCAGCGGAAACCGGTCGGCGGTGGCGTAGTGCGCGGCCGTGGACGCGATCGTGGGCAGGCCCGCGTCACGTGCGAGATCGGCCAGTGCGTCGTTGCGCTCGCTGTCGGTGGGCAGGCCCGCGTGGGTGAGCTCGACGGCGACGTGGTCGGCACCGAACCGGTCGTGGAGCCACCGCAGTTCCTTCGCCGGATCACCCCCGGCGCGCAGCGCGCGGCGGACCGCTCCCTTGCGGCAGCCGGTGAGCGCCAACACGTGACCCGCGGTCTCGGCGACCACCTCGTCGAGGTCATAGACCGGGCGCCCCTTCTCCTGCCCCCGCAGTTGGGCTGCGCTGATGACCCGGCACAGCGCGCGGTAGCCGTCGGGGTCGCGGGCCAGCAGCAGCAGGTGGCTGCCCTCGGGATCGGCGACGCCGCTCTGCGGGGCGGTGAGGCCGAGGCTCAGTTCCGCGCCGAACACCGTGCGGACGCCCAGCTCGCCTGCCGCTTCCGCGAACCGGACCACCCCGTACATGCCGTCGTGGTCGGTGAGCGCGATGGCGTCGAGCCCCAGCCGGGCGGCCTGCTCGACCAGCTCCTCGGGATGGCTCGCGCCGTCGAGGAAGCTGAAGTTGGAATGACAGTGCAGCTCGGCGTAGGGGACGCGGTCGGCAGGCTCCGGCAACTCCGGAGGTGTGTACGGCGGGCGCTTGCGCGACCAGGCAGGGCTGTCGCCGCCGTCACCGTCGAGAGGTCCTCCGGTTCCCGCCCCGCCTGCGCTCCGCGCGGTGAGGCTCGCACCGTCGCGCGGGCGCCCGGAGAGCGCCGACTCCAGCTCGCTCCACGGTACGTCCGGGTTGTTCCAGCCCATGACATACTCGAACACATGTTCGATGAATAGAGCAACCGCAGTCCTGGCACGCTCGCGCGGTTCGCCCTGTCGACCGACGAGCCCGCAACCGGCCGATTCCACCCCGCTTTCAGTCGTAGACACCGGTCACCCACCACTTCCCGTCGCGGGCCCGCAGGAGGAATGCGGTGCCGTCCTCGCACACGACCTGGAGCCGGCTGCCCTCGACACCGTCGGACGTCCACCACCGCTGCCGTAGCGGCCACGGGCCCGCCCACCCCTTCACCTCACCCGTCCCGCAGCCGTCGATCACGAGGTGCCGGGGTGGCGCAGACAGCAGGTCGGGGGCGGTCAGATACACCGCGACACCGGCGGCGTCGACGAGTTCGGCGGACAGCGGCCGGGGGGGGACCGTGGCAGGCGACGGCGCGGGCAGCCGCCCGGGCCAGGGCGGCGGTGGGTCATGGACAGTGGCCCGCCCCATGCTGCGGCGCGCTGGAGGGCGGTGCTTGCGGTTGGCGAACCGCCCACTGGCAGGGGTTGCCGGGGCCGGGTTCGCCGGGGCCGGGGGCTCGACCGGAACCGTCCCCCCGATGATCGACGGTCCGGGCCGCCCGGCCGCATTCGGCGCCGTGGAAGGGCCCCAACCGATGATCATGGTGGCGGCGGGAGGGTCGGCAGCGGCGGGGGGTTCGGCAGCGGAGACGCGGCCCGCTCTGCGCACCACATCCTTGGGCCATCCCGCCGGCGCCGTCGGTCGGGCCTCGGCCTCCATGATCACCGGTGGGGGCTCTTCCGCGGTGTGGGACACGGTCGTGAGGCCCGAACCGTCGGTCGCCGCCACCGCACCGGGTCGGCCGATCCCGCCCACACCCCCCGATCCCGCTGGTGCACCTCCTGCCGACCGCTCGGGCCCACCGTCTGCACGCTCGTCGCCCCACGGCACCAGCCGCACCTGCTCGGCGGGATCGCGCCCGCCGCCCAGCACCGCAGTGACCACCGACTCCGGCCCGAGTAGCGCCTGCACCCGCACGAGCGCCCGTCCGGCCCGCTCGTCGGCCTCTCCGACCTCACCCCACAGGCCGAGTTGCAGCGCACCCGCGGTGACCGTCTCCTCCGGCACCAGCCACAATCGGGACACCGCACCCGGCCCCCCGCCCGCAGAACCGGTGACCGCAGAACCAGTGACCGCAGAACCGGCGGACCTGGGCGCCGAGCGGCCGGTGGGCGGGCGCCGCCGCGCACGCTGCGTGAGCCACGCGTCGAGCTGCCAGCGAACACGGTCGGCCGTTCCGGCGGGGGTGAGCGGTTCGGCGCAGCGCCAGATCCGGTAGAGCTCCTCGCCCTCCACCGTGCGCGCCCCGACTCCGATCCGGGTGCAGGACAGCCCGTGTCCGGCCAACGTGCGGTGCAGCCGATCGGCCAGCCCGCGGGCGGCGAAGGCGGCGGCGTCGACGCGGTCGACGGGGGGGTCGAGCTCGAGCACGGCGGTCAGATCCTCCGGTGGGCGGCGGCGTATCGGGGGGCGGGGGTCCAGGCCGCGGGCGAGCCGGTGCCCGAGCACGGCGTCGGCCCCGAACCGTGACGCCACGTCCTGCGCGTCGAGGGCACCGAACGCTCCGAGACTGCGCAGGCCCAGCCTGCGCAGGAGATCGATCAGCTCGGACCGGTCGACGTCGGGCTCGCGGTCGAGCTCCTCCACTCCGAGCGGGGCAAGGAACGCGGGGGTGGCCCCCGGCGCGACGACCATCCCGCGCCGGGCGGCGAGCACCGCGGCGAAGAGCCCGTCGGCCAGCCCCACCTGGCACTCCACGCCGGTGCGAGCGGCGACCTGGTCGATCAGCCGCTCGGCGGCGAACTGCTCGCCGCCGAACCAGCCGACCGGCCCCTTTGCGGCGAGCGCCACGAGCCCGGGCCGCACGATCTCCACCCCGGGAGCCAGTTCCTCGACGGCCGCCACCACCGGCTCGAACGCGCGGGCGTCACGGTCGGGATCGGGGGTGAGCACGGCCAGGTCCGGGCAACGGGCCTGCGCCTCGCGGCGGCGCAGGCCGCGGCGGATCCCCTGCGCCCTGGCCACCGCCGAGCAGGCCAGCACCCGGTTGGCGACGAACACCGCGGCGGGCCGGTGGGCCGGCACGTGCGCGGCACGGGCGGCGGCGGTGACCGGCCAGTCCGGCGACCACAGCGCCAGCACCCGCGCCGGTGCGGCGCTCACCCCCCCACCCGGACGGGAAGTGACCGGGAAGTCGCGATGATCAGCGTCTGCGGGACATCAGCTGCACGGGTGCAGCACATGTCCCGCAGACGTCGATCATGACCCGTCCTGGGCCGCCGCCCCGGCTCATCCCGCCACCCTGACGGGAAGTGACCGCTCCACCTCTTCGGTCGAGCCCCCGATCCTGCCGCCCGGCGCGGGAAGCAGCAGCCGCGCGCTGCGGCCACCCGGTGCAACACCTCGCCCGCACAGCCGCACCCGGACCCGCCGCGAGCACAACCGCCCGCTGCCGCCCGCCGCACCTGCTCCGGCACCATGCCACTGGGCGTCGGTGCAGGTCAGCTCCGCATCGGCCCCCGGCCACGGGCCGAACGCCAGCAACACCGCGCCGCGCTGCCGGGCACGGGCGGCGAGCCGCTGCCGGTCGGCGGCACCCACCCCGGCGCGTTCGGCACCCGCCACGACGACGAGGTCCAGCCCGTCGAGCAACGCGGCGGTGACCGCCAGCAGATCACCGCCCGGGTACGGCACCAGCGCCAGCCGTTCCAGCCGGACGCCCGCCTCCGCCGCGGCCACCAGCCCCAGGCCGGGTCGCCCGACCACCCCCACCCAGGCCCCGCCCGCCGACGCCTCTGCGAGCAACGCGAGCAACAACGAAGTGGACCCCGGCCCGTTCGGGACGGCCACCGTCGAGCCACGGCGCAACCCGCCCGCGGGCAGTAGCCGGGCGAGCGGCCCGGCTACCGGCAGCACCCGACCGTCGGCCTCCGGGGCGACCACGGGACGGACGCCCGCCGCGCGGTTCTCCAGGCCGCGCAGCACCCCCCGGGCCAGCTCCAACCGGCTCGCGGGATCTGCCCGTGCCCCACCCCCCTCATCTGGGTCCGGTCTCACGGCAGCATCGGCCACGGCATGCCTCCCCGGCATTCGCGCCGGGGAAGTCGGCGAAGTCGAACATCTGTTCGAACGATATCACGCGCCGCATACCGGTTCAACCTCCCGAACCGATGCGGTCCGCGGACAGCTGACGCGCCGCGCATCGTCGCGGGGATCGAGGACTCCACCCCATCCGCGAGAGCGGAATGGCCTACCTGATTTTCGAACATCGGTTCGAGTTATGCACACGCTCGTCCACAGTTGTGGACAACTGGCACTGGTGAAGGAGCTGACCCTGCAGTCGCGATACGTGGGTCACCCCTGCCGGACGCCGCATGACGCCACTCGACAGGGCCTACCGCAGCACGGCTCGCCATGGCGCTGATGGTGCCGACCGCCATGCTGACAGTGCTGTGGTCAGCCGTGTTCGGGTGGCTGCACGCACTGATCGACACACCCACTTCCGACGGGTGACCTGCCCTCGACGGGCCCGGGTCGTCAGTGGGCGAAGTGGCGGGTGCCCGTCAGGTACATCGGGACTCCTGCAGCGGCTGCGGCGGCCGTCACCTCGGCGTCGCGGACCGAACCACCCGGCTGGACGACCGCGCGCACACCCGCGTCCAGAAGCACCTGCAGTCCGTCGGGGAAGGGGAAGAAGGCGTCCGACGCCGCCACCGAGCCCCGGACCCGGTCACCTGCCCTGGCGACCGCGAGGCGGGCGGCGTCCACCCTGTTGACCTGCCCCATCCCGACGCCGACGGCCGCGCCACCGGACGCGAGCAGGATGGCGTTGGATTTGACCGAGCGACAGGTGCGCCAGGCGAACACGAGGTCGACGAGGATGTCGGCGGGAACCGGGTCGCCCGTCGCGAGGATCCAGGACGTCGGGTCGTCGCCGGGGGCGTCGATCGCGTCGCGCTGCTGGAGCAGCAACCCACCGGAGATCGGGCGCATCTCGGGGCCGCGACGATCCGGGGGCATGGGCAGCCGCAGCACCCGCACGTTCTTCTTGCGGGTGAGCACTTCGAGCGCCCCATCGGCGTAGGACGGCGCGAGGACGACCTCGGTGAACACGTCGGCCACCTGCTCGGCCATCGCGACGCTGACCTCGGAGTTCGTGGCGATCACCCCGCCGTAGGCGCTGACCGGATCGGTGGCGTGCGCCTTGCGGTGGGCCTCGGCGACGTCCGTGCCGACCGCGATACCGCACGGATTGGCGTGCTTGATGATTGCGACGCACGGGCCGTCGTGGTCGTGGGCGGCACGCCAGGCGGCGTCGGCGTCGACATAGTTGTTATAGGACATCTCCTTGCCGTGCAGTTGCTCGGCGTCGGCGAGCCCGCCGCGGCCGGACACGTACAGGGCCGCGGCCTGGTGCGGATTCTCCCCGTAGCGAAGCGACGCGGAGCGGTCCCAGGTGGCGCCGACCCAGGTCGGGAAGATGCTGTGAGATGCCTCCGGGCCGCCGGGGTCGGGGGCCAGCACCCTGCCCATCCAAGACGCGACGGCGACATCATAGGAGGCGGTGTGCCGGAACGCCTCGGCGGCGAGCAGGCGCCGGTCGGCGAGCACGAGGCCGCCGTCCTTCACCTGCTCGATCACCCACTCGTAGCGGGCGGGATCGACGACGACTGCCATGCTGTCGTGGTTCTTCGCCGACGCGCGCACCATCGCCGGCCCGCCGATGTCGATCTGCTCGACGCACTCGGCCGGGGTGGCGCCGGATGCGGCGGTCGCGGTGAACGGGTAGAGGTTGCTGACCAGCAGGTCGAACGGCGCGATTCCCAACTTCCCGAGCTGGGCGAGATGCTCGGGCTTGCGGGTGTCGGCCAGCAGCCCGGCGTGCACCCGCGGGTGCAGTGTCTTGACCCGGCCGTCGAGGCACTCCGGGAACCCGGTGAGCTCCTCGACCCGGGTGACGGGCACACCGGCGTCGGCGATGCGCGAGGCGGTGGAGCCGGTGGACACGATCTCGACACCCAACGCGTGCAGCCCGGTGGCCAGTTCCAGCAGGCCCGCCTTGTCGTAGACGCTGATCAGGGCCCGCTTCACCGGACGTCGCCCACTTGTCTCTACAGAGCTCACGGGATGGTCACCTCTCGTCCGGTCACGGTGGCCCCCTTCAGGGCCAGCGCGGCGACGGCGCCCACGAGCAACCGCCGCTCCTCGATCTTGATGCGTTCGTGCAGCGTCTCGACGGTGTC
>JBKJPD010000166.1:0-5109 GCA_046595345.1 Pseudonocardia sp. | reverse complement strand
GCCGACCGCGGCCTGTCGGCCGAAGGTGGTCGTGGGTCCGGTTCGATCCTCGCTCTCGTCGGCCCGCCCGGCGTCGGCAAGACCTCGCTCGGCGAGTCCATCGCCAAGGCGATGGGTCGCGAGTTCGTGCGCATGTCGCTCGGAGGCATGCGAGACGAGGCCGAGATCCGCGGCCACCGGCGCACCTACGTCGGTGCGCTCCCGGGGAGGATCGTCCGCGCCATCCGCGAGGCGGGCTCGATGAACCCGGTGGTGCTACTCGACGAGATCGACAAGCTCGGCAGCGACTTCCGCGGTGACCCCTCCTCGGCGCTGCTCGAGGTGCTCGACCCGGCGCAGAACCACACGTTCCGTGACCACTATCTCGAGGTCGATCTCGACCTGTCCGACGTGCTGTTCCTGGCCACCGCCAACGGCGTCGACGCGATCCCCGGCCCGCTGGCCGACCGGATGGAGATCGTGACGCTCGACGGCTACACCGAGGCGGAGAAGGTTGCCATCGCGCGCGACCACCTGCTGCCCCGGCAGATCGAGAAGGCCGGCCTGGAGCCTTCCGACGTGCAGTTCTCCGAGGTCGCACTGGCGATGATCGCCGCCGAATACACCCGTGAGGCGGGGGTGCGGCAGCTGGAGCGGGGCCTGGCCAAGGTCCTGCGCAAGGTGGCCGTCAAGCTGGACAGCCTCGATGGGCGCTCCACCGATGCTGCGCGCGGCGTGGACGCCGAGCGTCCCGTGCACATCGACGCCGATGCGCTCGTCACGTTCCTCGGACGGCCCCGGTTCACCCCGGAGTCGGCGGAGCGCACGTCGGTACCGGGCGTGGCGACCGGGCTCGCGGTGACGGGAGCCGGTGGTGACGTGCTGTTCATCGAGGCCACCTCGATGGAGGGCGAGCCGGGCCTGATCCTCACCGGGCAGTTGGGTGAGGTGATGAAGGAGTCGGTCTCCATCGCGCTGTCCTACCTGCGGTCCAAGGGCCTGGCCGGTGACCTGGCGACGCGCAAGCTGCACGTCCACGTACCGGCGGGTGCGGTGCCCAAGGACGGACCCTCGGCGGGCGTCACGATGACGACGGCGCTGGCGTCGCTCGCCACCGGCCGGCCGGTGCGCTCGTCGGTCGGTATGACCGGTGAGGTCACGCTGCAGGGCAAGGTGCTGCCGATCGGCGGGGTCAAGCAGAAGCTGCTTGCCGCGCACCGGGCGGGCCTGACCGATGTGATCATTCCGAAGCGTAACGAGCCCGACCTCGACGACCTGCCGGAGTCGGTGCGCAGCGCGCTCAGGATCCACCCGGTGTCCGACGTGGCCGAGGTGCTGGAGCTGGCACTCGAGCCGATCTCGGTGGCTGCCGCCGCTGCATGATGCGGATATTCG
Source organism: Pseudonocardia sp. (assembly GCA_046595345.1). Lineage (GTDB taxonomy): Bacteria > Actinomycetota > Actinomycetes > Mycobacteriales > Pseudonocardiaceae > Pseudonocardia. The sequence goes on along the minus strand of JBKJPD010000166.1, from coordinate 3,735 downwards.
CTGAACGGGTGGTCGTGCTGACAGCGCGACCACCCGTTTGCGTATCTCTGGACCGATAACCTTCCTCCTGCTGTGGGCGACATCATAGTCAGCGCGAACCACGCAGGAGAGGTGACTGGCATGACGCAGACCATGAGCGGCGGGATAGGGGCCCTACGGACGGCCATGACCGGACCGGTATACGTCCCGGAGGACCAGGGCTTCGACGACGCCCGCAGGGTGTGGAACGCCGACATCGACCGCCGCCCGACGGTGATCGCGCGGTGCGCCTCGGCGGGGGATGTGGTCGTGGCCGTGGCCTTCGCCCAGGAGCAGGGGCTGGAGATCGCGGTCCGCGGTGGGGCACACAGCATGCCGGGCCACTGCGTCGGTGACGGCGGATTGATGGTCGACCTCAGCCGGATGAACGAGGTGAGGGTCGATCCCGATGCCAGGCGGGTCACGGTCGGTGGCGGAGCCCTGCTGGGTGACCTGGACGCCGCCACCCAGGCCTACGGGCTGGCCGTGCCGGTCGGCGCGGTCAGCCACACCGGGATCGGCGGCCTCGCCCTGGGTGGCGGGATGGGTTGGCTGACGCGGCAGGGGGGCCTGAGCATCGACAACCTCGTATCCGCCGAGGTGGTCGCTGCGGACGGGCGGATCCTGCGCGCCGCCGAGGACGAGAATCCCGACCTGTTCTGGGCGATCCGTGGCGGCGGCGGCAACTTCGGCGTCGTCACCGAGTTCGAGTTCCGACTGCACGAGGTCGGGCCGATGATTGACTTCGGGTTGTTCTTCTGGGGGCAGGACCAGGGCGTCGAGGCACTGCGGCTCATCCGGCGCGTGATCGCCGAGCTGCCCCGCTCGCTCAACGCCTTCGTTGCCTTCCTGAACGCGCCACCGGCGCCGTTCGTCCCACAGGAGCACCACTTCGCCCCGGGGTGGGCACTGATTCTCGCGGGATTCGGATCCCCGGCCGAGCACGCGCGGGTGGTGGACCAGATACGCGACGCTGTCCCGCCGCTGTTCGACCACGTCACGCCCATGCCCTACGTGGCGCTTCAGCAGATGATCGACGGGGCCAACGCCTGGGGGTCGCACTGCTACGAGAAGAGCAACTACTTCGTGGACTTCACCGACGAGGTGATCGAGGTGCTCACCGAGCATGCACCGCAGAAGAGCTCGCCGCAATCAACGCTCGTGTTCTACCGGCTGGACGGGGCCTACTCGGAGGTGGGTACGGACGACACCGCGTTCGGCGGGGACCGTTCCCCGAGTTACGCGGCCTTCCTGGTTGCCGTGTGTCCCACTCCCGAGCTCCTGATCGCTGATCGGGCCTGGGTCCGGTCGCTGTGGGACGCACTGCGACCCGTCGGATCCGGCGTCGGAGGATATGTCAACGCCATGACCGAGCAGGACGAGGGACGCATCGTGGCAACCTACGGACCGGCGAAGTATGAGCGACTCGCCCGGATCAAGGGGAAGTACGACCCCGGCAACATCTTCCACCGCAACGTCAACATCAAGCCGGCCTGACGGGCCTGTACCGGCCGCCGGATCGCGCCGGCCGGTACAAGCAGGTGCCGGCTCGCGGGGTCAGCGGAAGATGACCGTCTTGTTGCCGTGGACGAGCACCCGGTCCTCGACGTGCCAGCGCAGGCCGCGTGACAGGACCATGCGCTCGATGTCGCGGCCACGGCGGACCATGTCGGCGGCGGTGTCGCCGTGGTCGACCCGGATCACGTCCTGCTCGATGATCGGACCGGCGTCGAGTTCGGATGTCACGTAGTGGCAGGTCGCGCCGATCAGCTTGACCCCGCGGGCGTAGGCCTGATGGTACGGCCGGGCGCCGACGAACGACGGCAGGAAGCTGTGGTGGATGTTGATCGCCTTGCCGGCCCATTCCGCACACAGCTCGGGGGGCAGGATCTGCATGAACCGGGCGAGCACGATCGCCTCCGGATCGTGGCTCGCCACCAGGTCGCGGAGCTCCGCGTTCGCCTTCTCCCTGGCCACGGCGCGCGAACCGTTACCGGGGGCCGGGAACTCGATGTGATGGAACGGGACGCCGTGGGCCCGCACGATGTCGCCGAGCGTGTCGTGGTTGCCGATCACCGCGTCGAGCTGCACCGGCAACTCCCCGGTGGCCACCCGCCCGAGCAGGTCGTGCACGCAGTGCGCCTCCTTGCTCACCAGAACGACGACGCGCTTGGGCACCCGGGAGTCGGTGACCGTCCAGCTCGTCTCGCCGCCCAGTTCGGCGGCGACGGTGGCGAACCGGGACCGCAGCTCGTCCGCCTCCTAGGGCAGGGACTCCGCGCGCACCACCTGGCGGGTGAAGAACCAGCCGCTGGCCGGATCGGAGTGGTAGCCCGCCTCGACGATCCACCCGCCCTCCGCCGCGAGGAACGAGGCGATCCGGGCGACGATGCCGGTGGCGTCGGGGCAGCTGAGGGTCAGGACGTAACGGCGCTCGGCGGTGGGATCCACGGTTCACATGGTCCCATCCGCTCATCGGAGCGCCTGATCGGGCGCAAGCTCAGCCCTGCTTCGCCAGCCACTGCAGGGTGAACGCGGTCTCGGCGGCGAGCAGTTTCGTCACCTGCTCCGCGATCACGGTCTCGATCGTCCCGCCGAGGAACGGCACCTTGACGGTGACCGACATCCGCACCATCAGCTCGCTGCCGTCCGCGGAGTCGCGCAGCCGTGACCCGCCCTCCGCCGAGGCCGGCGTGCCGGGGATCTCCACGCGCGCCTGGCCGTCGTAGGCCCCGGAGCCTGCACGCGTCCAGATCTCGGTGCGCTCGATGATGATGTCGCCGGGCACCAGGTTGCGGACCATCGACGGGAGGTCCTTCGCGTCAAGGCCGTGGCGCAGCCGGTAGCGCGCCCCCGCGTCGTCGGAGTGGTGCTCCAGGAGCGCGGCGCGCGCGCCTCCCATGTCGGCGAGTCGGGCCTCGAGATACTCGGGGTCGATCATCGTCGCGTACATGTCAGCGGCCGGGTACTTCGACAGGGACCGGTGCTCGAGCTGGCGAGGCATGGGGGAAGGCTACCGAGGTGGCCACCACTCTCGCCCCCCTCACCACACTGCGACTCGGTGGGCCCGCGCGCAGGCTCGTCGACGCCCGGACCGCCGATGCCGTGGTTGCGGCTGTCCGCGAGGCGGAGGCAGCCGGGGAACCGGTGTTGCTCCTGGGCGGCGGATCCAATCTCGTCGTCGCCGACGAGGGCTGGTCCGGCACCGTCGTACGCATCTCGACATCCGGGCAGCGGCGGGAGCGACGTGCGGACGGGACGATCCTGCTCACCGCCGCGGCCGGCGAGGACTGGGACGGCGTCGTCGCGGCCTGCGTCGCAGCGGGTCTCGGCGGGCTGGAGTGCCTATCGGGCATTCCGGGGCGGACAGGCGCGACGCCGGTGCAGAACGTCGGTGCCTACGGGGTCGAGATCGCGGATCTGCTCGTCGACGTCGACCTCTACGACCGCCGTACCGATGCCGTCCGGATGCACGTCCCCGCCGTTGAACTGGGCCTCGGCTACCGCACAAGCACGCTCAAGGGCCGGGACGAGGCGATCGTGCTGCGTGCTCGCTTCGTCCTGCCCGGTGACGGGGACAGTGCCCCGATCGGCTATCCGGAACTGGCGCGCGCGCTGGGCGTCGAGCCCGGTTCGCGGGTACCCACCGCCGCGGCGCGCGCCGCGGTCCTGGCCCTACGCCGCGGCAAGGGCATGGTGCTCGACGAGGCAGACCAC
>JBKJPD010000082.1:0-5189 GCA_046595345.1 Pseudonocardia sp. | reverse complement strand
CGTCGGCGGAGTCGTCGGCCCGACCGCGCGCGTGCGTATCCCGTTCGCGACGCTCAACCGCCACGGCCTCGTCGCGGGCGCCACCGGTACCGGCAAGACCAAGACGTTGCAGGGGTTGGCCGAACAGCTCTCCGACGCGGGTGTTCCGGTGTTGCTGGCCGACGTCAAGGGCGACCTGTCCGGGATGTCGCGCCCCGGTGGGGCGAACCCGAAGATCGAGTCCCGGGTGCGCGACACGGGCGACGACTGGACGCCCACCGCGTTCCCCGTGGAGTTCCTCTCGCTCGGCGGGACGAGCTCCGCGGTGCCGATCCGCGCCACGCTCACCCAGTTCGGCCCGATCCTGCTGAGCAAGGTGCTGGACCTCAACGACACCCAGGAGTCCACGCTCGGCCTGACCTTCCACTGGGCCGACCAGCGCCGGCTGCCGCTGCTGGACACCAAGGACTTGCGCGCGGTCATCCAGCACCTCACCTCCGACGAGGGCAAGGCCGACCTCAAGGGCATCGGCGGCGTCTCCTCCGCAACGGCCGGGGTGATCCTGCGTGCACTGGTCAACCTGGAGGCTGCGGGCGGCGAGGACTTCTTCGGCGAGCCCGAGTTCGACCCGTCCGACCTGCTCCGCGTCGTGGACGGCAAGGGCGTCGTCACCCTGCTGGAGCTGGCAGACCAGGCCGCCAACCCGCGGCTGTTCTCCACGTTCCTGATGTGGCTGCTCGCGGAGCTCTACGAGGAGCTCCCCGAGGCGGGCGATCTCGACAAGCCCAAGCTCGTGTTCTTCTTCGACGAGGCGCACCTGCTGTTCGCCGACGCGTCCAAGGCGTTCCTGGCGCGCATCGAGCAGACCGTGAAGCTGATCCGGTCCAAAGGTGTCGGGGTGTTCTTCTGCACGCAGCTGCCGACCGACGTCCCCAACGCGGTGCTCAGCCAGCTCGGCGCGCGCGTCCAGCACGCGCTGCGGGCGTTCACCCCGGAGGACCAGACGGCGCTGTCGAAGACCGTGCGCACGTACCCCGACACGAAGAACTACGACATGGAGAAGGCCCTCACCGCACTCGGCACCGGCGAGGCGATCGTCACTGTGCTCTCCGAACGGGGCGCGCCCACACCGGTCGCGTGGGTGCGGATGCGGGCACCGCGCTCGCTGATGGCGGCGATCGGCGCGGACGCGGTGACGGCTTCCGCGCAGGCGTCACCACTGTTCGCAAAGTACGGGCAGACGGTGGACCGCGAGTCGGCCTACGAGAAGCTGACGGCGCGGATCGCGGCCGCGCCGGCGCCCGGGGCGCTGCCGCCGGGCGACGACCCGCCCCCGCCCCCGCACCGCGAGGAGCGTGCCGAGCCCGGGTTCGTCGAGAAGGCACTCGGCTCGCCGGTGGTCAAGTCATTCCTGCGCTCGGCCGCCAGCGCGCTGGGCCGGGAGATCACCCGCGGCCTGTTCGGCACCCGCCGCCGCCGCTGACCGCGCACGGGGAGCGCGTCAGCGGCCCGCGAGGAACGGGGTGAGCAGGTGGGGTACGGCCGCGTCGGCCAGCGCCACGCCGTCGGCCGCGGCCACGTCGAGCACCGTGTACCCGCCGAGGCCCGCCGCGGTGACGGCCTCCACCGACACCAGCCCGGAGCGGCGCTGGAAGATGCTCTGCCGGAACGTCCAGCCGATCACACCGGTGCGCCCCACCGCCACCGTGCGTCGTACCGCTGACCCTTCGCGGCTCACCAGATAGCGGGCGGTGAGCTGGTGGCCGAGGTTGCGGTAGCGGTCGACGCCGAGCAGCGCGGCAGCCGGCAGCAGCACCAGGCTCACCGGGCCCGCCCAGTCGAGGGACGGCACGCCGGCACCGACTGTGAACGCGGCGGCGACCAGCACCATGGCGGGGACGATCGCCCGGGTCAGCCGCCGCTGCCTGGCGGCGGGCGGATGTGCGCGCAGCGGGGCCTCGGTGATCTCCAACGGATGCTCGCGCAGCGCCACCGACGCCACCCGGTGCGATTCCCGGCGCGGGGCGGGCGGCTGCAGCACGCCACCCTGCGCGTCCTTCGACAGGCCCGTGGTCAGCGCCTTGACCTGGGCTCCACCGCCCATCCGCAGCAGCAGCGGCTCGATGATCTCTGCTCCGCGCAGCCGCTGCTCCGACACCGAGAGCGAGCGCGTCGTCAGCAGTCCGCGTTTCACCGCCAGCGTCCCGGTGCCGGGCCCGCGGATGCCCGGCTCCCGGGTGAGGCGGTAGTCGTACCAGCGTTCGGCGAATAGCAGCATCGCCCCGACCGAGGCCATGATCAGCAGTACGGTCCCCACCACGACGACCGCCAGCCACACCGGGGCAGTGGCGATCCGCTCGGCCGCGTCGTCGACGGCCCGTAGGTTGCGGGGGTCGACGCCCAGGTCGTCGAAGACCTTGAACACCGCTGCGCCGATCGCCCCGATCCCGGCGATCGAGGAGACCGTCAGCGGTGCGTAGCGCAGCCACGACCAGTCCAGCCGCGCCAGCAGTTGCTCGGGTGCCGCGGCGGGGACCTGCTCGACGGCCGGTGCGTCGGTGTGGGCGAGGAGCTCACGGCGCAGCCGCTCGGCCTCGGCCTTGCTCACGGCGTCCAGGCTCAACCCGGCCCTCTCCATCGACGAACCCGACGCCGCGCTGACCTGCACCACGCTGAGCCTGAAGGCGCGGTGCAGGAGTTTGGCGGTGAGGTCGACCGTTCGGATCCGGTCTCGCGGCACCGAGCGGCGCTGGCGGCGCAGCAAGCCGGTGTGCAGCTCCACCCGGTCGGCGGTGATCCGGTAGCGGGTGGTCCGCCAGCGCACCACTCCGGCCAGCACGACGAGGGCGCCGATCCCGGCGGCGTACCACAGCCGGGACACGTCGCCCTGGCCGGTGATCAGCAGGATCGCCGCGAAAGGCAGGAGCCGGAACAGGCCGCCGAGCGGGCCCACGACGAGCATGTAGGGGTCGAGCCGCCGCCACGGCGTCTCGATCTCGGGCAGCGCGTCGACGTCCGGGTGCTGTGTCGATGCTCCGCTCGTCAACTCGCTCACGTTGCGTCCCCGAGCGTGGCCTGGGTGGTCTCGGTGAGGACGCGGGCCAGCTCGGCGGCGTCCCGGGCGTCCAGTCCGACGATCTTGACGGGACCGCGGGCAGACGCGGTGGTCACCGTCACGCTCGCGAGCTTGAACAGTTGCTGCAGCGGCCCGCCCTCGGTGTCGACGGTCTGCACGCGCGAGATCGGTGCGATGCGCCACTCGCGCACCAGCCAGCCGGACATCGTGTAGACGGCCTCGTCGGTGATCTCCCAGCGGTGGATCCGGTAGAGGATCGGCGGCACCACCAGCCCGTAGGCCACCACCAGCACCGCGGTGCTGGTGGCGGTCATGGCCAGCCAGCCGGGCGCGGCCGGCCCGAGTGCGACCAGCACGACGATCTGGGGGGCGACGAGGACCAGCAACGTCAACAGGGCCCGCAGCTGCCACCAGCGCACCGCCCGGGGGCTGACCTGGTGGGCGGGCGGGCGCAGCGGCAGCGCGTTCGAGAGCGGAGTGGCGGTGGCCATACCCGGAGTCTGCCGTGTTCGCCCCGCGGCGGGGCGGAGGCCTCGATCAGCCGCCGCCGGTCGCGCGACCCGCACGCCGCTCGACCACCGGTACGCGGGTCAGCTCGCCGCCGGGATCTCGCACACCCGCACGGCGCGCAACGCGACGGACGGGGTGGGGTCGGCGCCGCAGGACGCCGGGCGCGGTGGGCTGTCATCGGGCCGGACATCGACGGTCCAGCGCCGGCCGTCGCTGGCGGTCACGGTGACCGGGTCGTGGCCGCCCACAGTGAGTGCGTCGGCGTCACGAAGCCCCGAGGCGGCCCGTACGGCCAACTCCGCGACCTGCTCCGCGGGCGTCCACGTGGACCGGCCCCGGCACAGCGTCGTCTCGACCTCGCCGAGACCGGCCGCCTTGCGGGCCGCGACGGCCGTGGCCAGGTCGAGGCGGCCGTAGAGGTATCCGGTGGGCAGCACGAGTGCGGTGGGGGCGAACCGGTGCCCGCCGAGGTGGCTGCATTCCCAGACGCCGGGCTCGCCCGACGAGGTGAGCGCGCTGGCGAGCGCCCGCCCCTCGAGGGCGCAGCAGCGGTCGCGTCGCCCGTGGGTGCAGACGAGCAGCAGCGGATCGGGCACCGGCGTGCCGGGCAGCGGTTCGCCGGAACGGGACAGCGGCACCGCGGCCAGCCCCGCGGGCCCGGCCACGGTCAGCGAGGTGACGCGGGTGGTCGACGGAGTGGTGTCGGCCAGGAAGATCTGCGCGGGAACGTCGTCGCCGCGGCGGCCCGGCCTGCGGATCAGCAGCGCCCGCCAGCCCGCGGCGACGGCTCGGCCCACGAACGCGGCGACCAGCGGATCGGGATGGAGGCCGACGTCGCGCGGCCACGCCCCCCGGTGCTCCAGGCACACCCAGCGGGGCGCGACGGGTGCGGTGCCGGTCAGTGGCTCGGCGCGGGCACGGGCGAGTACGGCACAACGCGTGCTCGTCTCCGACTCCATTCACGCACGATACCTAAGCCTTTCCTTACCCGCGCGGGGGACTACCGTCAGCGCCGTGGCCGCAGGTCCCGGCGCACCACCTTGCCGGTCGCGTTGCGGGGGAGCGACTCCACGAACTCGACGTCACGGGGCACCGCGAAGTGGCTCAGCGTCGCCCTGACCCAGCCGCGGACGTCGTCGGCGGTGACGTCCACGCCCGGGGTGAGGACGATGAACGCGGCGAACCGCTGGCCGAACTGCTCGTCGGGGACACCCGTGACAGCAGCCTCGACCACCTCCGGGCGCGCGGCGAGCACCTCCTCCACCGGGCCGGGGTGCAGGTTCTCCCCACCGCTGACGATCATGTCGTCCGCGCGGCCGGTGACGTGCAGCAGCCCGTTCTCGTCGAGCCTGCCCACGTCGCCGGTGCCGAGCAGCCCGTGCACCCGCTCCACGTCGGGGCCCTCGCGGGTGTAGCCGTCGAACGGCATGTCGTTGCCGATGAAGATCCGCCCCTCGACGCCCGCGCGCACCGGCTCACCGTCGTCGTCGAGCACACGCAGCCGGGTGCCCATCGGGGCGCGGCCCGCGGTGCCGGGCGCGGCGCGCAGGTCCGCTGGGCCTGCGATGGACGCCCAGGACACCTCGGTGGAGCCGTAGAGGTTGTAGAGGACGTCGCCGAAGCG
>JBKJPD010000078.1:0-9354 GCA_046595345.1 Pseudonocardia sp. | reverse complement strand
GAGGGCCTGACCGAGGCCGAGGTCATCACCTGGAACGTCGCCCCCGGCGACACCGTCACCGTCAACCAGATCATCTGCGAAATCGAGACGGCGAAGGCCGCCGTCGAGCTGCCGTGTCCCTACGCGGGCACGGTCGGGGCGCTGCTCGTCGAGCCCGGCCAGACCGTGGCGGTCGGGGCGCCGATCATCTCCATCGAGACGGCCGAGGTGGCCCCCACCCCGGCATCGACCGCTCCGCCCGCCGAGGAGGCCGGCGCCAAGATCGGGGAGGCCGGCAAGGACGGCCGGATCGCCAACCTGGTCGGGTACGGCCCGCGTCCGGGCTCGGCCGTCCGCCGCCCCCGCCGCTCGACCGCAGCCACCACCACCACTACCGCCCCGGCCCCCGCCGCCGCGCCCCCCACCGACCGCACCCCACCCGCCTCCGGGTCTCCGAACGGTGATCATGGGCTCGTGCCACTCGCCAAGCCCCCCGTCCGCAAGCTGGCCCGGGACCTGGGCGTAGACCTGCACGCGGTGCTGGGCACCGGGGCGGGTGGTGTGATCACCCGCGACGACGTCGAGGCGCACCTCGCCGCACCGGCCGCCCCCGAGCTCGCACCGGCCGCAGTTGCCGGGGTGCGGCGCGAGCCCATCCGCGGCGTCCGCAAGGCCACCGCCGCCGCGATGGTGAGCAGCGCGTTCACCGCACCGCACGTCACGGAGTTCCTCGCCGTCGACGTCACCGCGACAATGGCGCTGCGCGACCGGCTCCGTGACACCCGCGAGTACGCCGAGATCAAGCTGACGCCGCTGGCGTTCGTCGCGAAGGCCGTGTGTCTGGCGGCGCGGCGAACCCCCGCCGTCAACGCCCACTGGGACGAGGCGGCCGGCGAGATCGTCTACTACGACCGGTTGCAGCTCGGGATCGCGGCCGCAACTCCGCGCGGGTTGATCGTGCCCAAGGTCCGCGATGCCGACACGCTCACGCTCCGCGAGCTGGCCGCGGCCCTCGGGACGCTCACCGCCACAGCCCGTTCGGGCAAGACCCCCCCGGCCGACCTGATGGGCGGCACGTTCACGATCACCAACGTGGGCGTGTTCGGCGTCGACACCGGCACGCCGATCCTCAACCCGGGTGAGGCGGCGATCCTGGCCGTCGGGGCCATCAAGCCGACGCCCTGGGTGGTGGACGGCGAACTGGCCGTGCGAACGGTGTGCCAGCTCGCGCTCTCGTTCGACCACCGGCTCGTCGACGGCGAGCAGGGGTCCCGCTTCCTGGCCGACGTCGGAGCGCTGCTCACCGACCCCGGACTCGCGTTGGCCTGGTGACGGCTGCCCGGTCCGGGTTCACACCGGGCCATTCATCTTCGCTGGGCCATTGATCGTCGCTTGGGCAGTTGATCATCGTGGTGAATCGACCGGAGGGTTCGGGAGCACGGACGGCCTCTCGTGCGTTGTACGGGTATGCCGTTCGTGCTCCTGTACCTCGTGATCGAGATCGTCGCCCTGGTCGCGCTCGGGTCGGTGATCGGCCTGGGCTGGACGCTGCTCGTCCTGATCGCCGGTTCCGTGCTCGGCCTCCTGCTCGCGCGCCGCGAGGGAGTGCGTGCCGCGCAGGCCCTCGCGGCGGCGATGACGAATCGGCAAGTGGCCCACGCGGAGCTGACCGACGGGCTCCTCGTCGCGGCGGGCGGGGTGCTGCTGTTCGTCCCGGGCCTGGTCACCGACCTGGCCGGGCTGCTGCTGTTGTTCCGGCCGACGCGGGCGCTCGTCCGCCGCCGGCTGGTGCGCGCGGCGGAGGAACGCGCGCCCGGGCTGCGGACTGCGCGTATCCGGTCGGCCGGGCCGATCGTCGACGGTGATGTGGTGGGCGGTGATGTGGCGAGCGGTGACGTGGTCGACGGTGATGTGGCGAGCGGTGACGTGGCCGAGCCACCGAGTCGCCGTGCTGATCCCCCGGTGGGCGGACCGCTGATCATCGAGGGAACGGTCATACCGCGGTCCGCGAGTGGGTCCCGCTGACGGTCGGCACGTCGCGCGGTAGCTCCAGACGAGTTCGGTAAGGCCCAGGGCGGCGTCCGGTCCCGGCCTTCGATCGGGCTTTCTACCGGTCTCTTCCACCCTGTCGATGTATCAATAGATATGGGGATGGGGCGATCCGCGGCAGCCTGTCGCGTGCCCGGTCGCCGCCACCCGGGCGCGCCTCATAATGAATTATTCAGTAATCTAGTAGTACGTGTAGGCAGGGGTAGACGAGGGGATCGACGACACGCCATCGGCTTTGCTAGCGAGTTCTACGGTCCGGTCAAGATTCGCCGATATCGTCCGATGCGTGGACCCCGTGCGTAATCCGTTCGCCCCCGGTGCCGGCCAGCGACCGCCCGAGCTCGCCGGGCGCGACCGTGAGATCGATGCCTTCGAGATCGTGCTGGAGCGCGTCGCCCGCGGCCGGCCCGAACGCAGCCTGGTGCTCACCGGACTGCGCGGCGTCGGCAAGACGGTGCTGCTCGGAGAGCTCCGGTCGATGGCGGTCCGCGCGGGTTGGGGGGCCGGCAAGATCGAGGCACGGCCCGACGCCGACCTGCGCCGTCCGCTGTCCGCCGCCCTGCACCGGGCCATCCGTGACCTCGCCGTGAAGCACGAGGAACCCGACCGCGTCGATGAGGTGCTCGGAGTGCTCAAGGCGTTCGCCCTGCGCTCCGCCCCCGAGGGCGCCAAGCTGCGCGAGCGCTGGCAGCCCGGCATCGACGTTCCCGTCAGGGCGGGCCGGGCCGACTCCGGGGACATCGAGATCGATCTTGTCGAGCTGTTCACCGAGGTCGCAGCGCTCGCAGCGGACATCGGCACCGGTGTCGCCATCCTCATCGACGAGATGCAGGACCTGCGCCCCGACGACGTCTCAGCGCTCTGCGCGGCGTGCCACGAGCTCTCGCAGTCCCGGGCTCCGCTGGTCGTGGTCGGGGCCGGCCTGCCGCACCTGCCCGCGGTGCTCTCGGCGTCCAAGTCCTACTCGGAGCGGCTGTTCAAGTACTCCCGCATCGGCCCGCTCGACCGCGCCGACGCCGACTTCGCCCTGCTCGCCCCAGCGGAACGGGAAGACGCGTCGTTCGACATCGACGCCCTCGACGCGCTGTTCGAGGCGTCGAGCGGCTACCCGTATTTCGTCCAGGCCTACGGCAAGGCCGCTTGGGACGCCGCACCCCGCAGCCCGATCGGGGCGATGGACGTCAAGATGGCGGCGCCGGAGGCTGAGGCGGAGCTGGCGGTCGGCTTCTTCGGTTCCCGTTTCGAACGGGCCACCCCTGCGGAGCGGGAGTACCTGCGGGCGATGGCCGAGCTCACCGACGGCCGGGACGAGCCGGTCGGCACCGCGGGCATCGCCGAGCACCTCGCCCGCCGCGCGTCCTCGCTCTCACCGGCCCGTGACAGCCTGCTCAAGAAGGGGCTGGTCTTCTCCGCTCAACGTGGCCAGATCGCTTTCACAGTGCCCCACTTCGGGCGTTATCTGCTGGCACAGAGCTGAGGGCTCTGAACGAGTGAAATCTGGGCTGCCGTGGCGGGCACGTAACGACCTTGTCCCGGGGAGCGAGTCCTAGACGAGCCTCGCGGTGCTGTCGGACCCCCGACCTGACAGCACCGCGGGGCTTTCCCGTTTCCGGGCCGATCCAGGCCGGTCGGGCCGACGTCGTAGCATCACCGGGGTGCAGGACCCCAGGCTCGAGATCCAGATGCTGCACGACCGCCTGATGGTCAAGCCCGACGTCGGCGCGGAGCGCCGCACCGGAGCGGGCATCGTCATCCCGGCAACCGCCGAGGTCGCCAGACGTCTTGTATGGGGAGAGGTGTTCGGCGTGGGCAACCACGTCCGCACGGTGAAGGTCGGTGACCGGGTGCTGTTCGCCAGGGGCGAGCAGGACGAGGTCGACGTGCAGGGGGCGATGTACCTGGTCCTGCGGGAACGTGACCTGCACGCCGTCGCGACCGAGCGGACCGAACACGGCACGGGCTTGTACCTGTGACGACCCTGGCCAGCGGGGCCGGCGTCTGAAACGGTTGAGGAGAACGGACTTCATGCCCGAGAGGCAGTCCTCGCCAAGCGAGGTGACAGCGCGTCCGGAGACGGACGGGGAGCAGAACGGCAACGGGCACCATCCGGAGCCACAGCACGGAGACCCGGCCGGCAACCACGCCCCGGACGCGGTGAGCGGGCCCGCGGTGGCCGAACAGATCGCCGATCAGGTGCCGGCGGAGCCCGAAGCGGTCCAGCCCGGCCCCGTGGAGCCGGGCGGCGAGTCGCCCAGCGCGAACGCGACGGTCGGTGATGCGACGGTCAGCGACGCGACGGTCAGCGACGCGACGGTCGGTGACGCCGCCGATGGTGGGCCTACCGGCGGTGCGAGCCCTACCCCGCAGACCGACCCCGTGGAGTCGACCGAGGTCGCCGAGTCGCCCCCGACCGTGGTGTCCGAGGCGGTGGTGTCCGAGCCCGCCGTCGCGCCGCCGAGCCCAGCGCCGCGGCCGAGGCCCGTTGCGTCGCTCGCAGACCATGGCCCCGTCCCGACCGGCAACGAACCTGCGTCCGAGGGCGACACCAGCGAAATGCCGGCTGCCACTGCGGTGCCCCGACGCACCCACGACGGCCAGGACAACTGGTTCAACGCCTGGGATACCGAGGCCACGCAGATGATCCCGCACAGTCCGCCGCCGGGCGGTACGGACGTCGACACGAGGTACGAGGCCGCGCCCGACATGCACGTCGATCCTCCCACCGAGCGCATCGCACTGGCGACGTCCGCGCTCCCGCCCACCGGAGACGGCGGCGGTCCCGCGAGCGGCCCGGACGGCACCGGACGTTCCCGAGGCCGGGTCCCGCTGCTCGTCGTCGGCGCAGTGCTCGCCCTGCTCGCCGTGCTCTACGCGGGCGATCTCGCCCTCACCGCCGGTACTGTGCCCCGCGGCGTCGCGGTGGTGGGTGTGCAGGTTGGTGGGCTCGCGTTCGACGAGGCCGAGCAGCGCCTGCGTACCGAGATCGAGCCGCGCACCACCCAGCCCTTCGCAGTCACCGTCGGCGAGGCGCGCTCGGAGATCGACCCGCGAACCGCGGGTCTGGCCGTGGACTGGACCGCCACCCTCGACCAGGCGGGTTCCCAACCGTTCAATCCGATCAGCCGAGTCACGTCGTTCTTCACCGAACGCGAGGTCGAGATCGTGACCAAGGCCGACCGCACCGCACTGGACGCGGCGCTCGCCGAGCTCGCCCCGATCGTCGACACGGTCCCTGTCGAGGGCACCGTGCGCTTCGAGGGCCGCAGGCCGGTTCCGGTGAACCCGGTGGCGGGTCAGTCGCTCGATCTGCCCGGCGCTGCCGCGATCATCACGCGGGACTGGGCGCACGGCGGCACCATCGCGCTCCCGCTCACCGCGCTGCCGCCCACCACGACGCCCGCGGACGTCGCCAAGGCCGTCACCGACGTCGCGAAGCCCGCGGTCTCGGGCCCTGTCACCGTCACCGGTGAGGGCGGAACCCGGGCCACGCTGACTCCCGAGAACATCGCGAAAGTGCTCAGCTTCCGAGCAGAACCGAACGGCGGTCTAGTCCCGGAGATCAACCTGGACGGGGTCGCCGACATCCTCGGTCGGCAGCTCGCCGCCTCCGAGCAGCCGGTCCGGGACGCGAAGCTCGACCTCTCGTCGGGCACCGCGGTGGTCGTCCCTTCGCAGGACGGCCGCGGCGTCGATTACGCCGCCACGCTCAAGGACCTGTTGACGATCCTGACCGGTGACGGTCCGCGCACGATCACGGCCGTCTACGCCGACCAGCCGGCGAAGCTCACCACCGCCGCGCTCAACGCGCTGGACATCTCCGCGGTGATCGGCGAGTTCACCACCCGCGGGTTCGCTGCCGACTCCGGACTCAACATCAAGCGTGCGGCTGAAGTGATCAACGGGATGATCGTGGCGCCCGGGGAGACATTCAGCCTGAACGACGCCACCGTTCCCCGCGATGCCGCCCACGGGTATGTCGAGGCCGGCATCATCAACGAGGGTCACGCCTCGCGCGGTATCGGTGGAGGGGTCTCGCAGGTCGCGACGACGCTGTACAACGCGTCCTACTTCGCCGGCATGGCCGACGTGCAGCACAGGGAGCACAGCTTCTACATCAGCCGCTACCCAGCGGGTCGCGAGGCCACCGTGTACGAGGGCTTGATCGACCTCAAGTTCCGTAACGACAACCCCACCGCCGTGATGATCCAGACGGTGTTTGCGCCCGGTTCGCTCACGGTGCGGATAGTCGGGACGAAGCGCTACGAGGTGACGTCCACGCCGGGGCCGAGAACCAACCCGACGACCCCGAACACCATCACCATCCCGGCCGGGCAACCGTGCAGCCCCAGCCAGGGAGCGCCCGGGTTCACCGTCACCGACACCCGGACGCTGCGCGACATCGGCACCGGCGAGGTACGCAACGAGACCCGGACGGTGAGGTACAACCCGGCGCCGGTGGTCGTCTGCGGGGGATGATCGGGAGTCACATAGTGGGCCCAGTCCTGTCAGGGTCTTTCGCGACCCCCGTCACAGTTCGTACTCTCGGTCCACTGACGATGACGGGATCGGGGTCGTTCATGCGAATCGCGGACGTACTGCGGGGCAAGGGTGCGGATGTGGTGACGGTCGAACCCACGGCCGCCGTTACCGAGCTGATCGGGGTGCTCATCACCCGCAATGTCGGGGCGCTCCCGGTGGTCGACGGGGGTCGGCTGGTCGGGATCGTGTCCGAGCGGGACATCGTCCGCAGGCTGCACATCGGCGGGGCGGACCTGCTCGACGCCCGCGTCGTCGACATCATGACAACCGGGGTCACCACCTGCGCCCCCACCGACCTGGTGGCAGACCTCGCACGGATCATGACAGCGGGCCGGTTCCGGCACATGCCGGTCGTCGTCGACGGGGAACTGGTCGGCATCGTCAGCATCGGCGACCTGGTGAAAGCGCGCATCGACCTGCTGGAATCCGAGCGCGAGCAGCTCCAGAGCTACATAGCCGGCTAGCCCCGCGAGACACGCCGGCCTCAGAGCCCTAGAACGCGCCTTCCGGCAGGTCCATCAGCGAGTTGTCTGCGGTCTCCAGCACCGCGCGCTGCGCCGTGAGCAGGGGGAGCACCGTCTTCGCGAAGAACCTCGCCGCGCCGATCTTGCCCTCGTAGAACGCCCCATCCCTGGTGGACGGAGCGCTGGCGGACACCCCGCCATCGAGCGCGACCAGCGCTACGTCGGCTTGGCGCAGCAGCAACCAGCCGATGAGCAGGTCGCCCACGGCCATCAGCAGGCGAACGGAGTGCTGGCCGACCTTGTAGATGCTTGATGGGTCCTCCACCGAACCCATCAGGTAGCCGGTAAGCGCCCCGAGCATGCCCTGGACGTCGGCCAGTGCGGTGCCGAGCAGTGCACGTTCCTCCTTGAGCCGCCCGTTGCCGGATTCCGCGGCGAGGAACCTCTGGATCTCCCCGGTGACGTGGCCGAGTGCCTGCCCGTTGTCGCGCACGATCTTGCGGAACAGAAAGTCGAGCGACTGGATCGCCGTGGTGCCCTCGTACAGCGAGTCGATCTTCGCGTCACGGATGTACTGCTCGATCGGATAGTCCTGGAGGTAGCCCGAGCCGCCGAGGACCTGCAGCGACTGGAGGAGTTGCTCCGATGCCCGTTCGGATCCGACACCCTTGACGATCGGCAGCAGCAGGTCGTTGACGCGCTCGGCGAGAGACACGTCGGCACCCGACGCCTGACCGGCGCGGATCTCGTCCTGGAAGGTGGCGGTGTAGGTGTAGACGGCGCGCAGACCCTCGGCGTAGGCCTTCTGCGTCATCAGCAGGCGGCGGACGTCGGGGTGGTGGGTGATGGTGACGCGGGGTGCTGCCTTGTCCGTCATCTGCGTCAGATCGGCGCCCTGGACACGCTCCTTGGCGTAGTCCAGCGCGTTGAGGTAGCCGGTGGACAGGGTGGCGATCGCCTTGGTGCCGACCATCATTCGAGCGTGCTCGATGACGTCGAACATCTGCGCGATGCCCTTGTGGACCTCGCCGACGAGCCAGCCCTTGGCCGGGATGTCGTGGCCACCGAAGGTGAGCTCGCAGGTGGTGGAGACCTTGAGGCCCATCTTGTGCTCGACGCCGGTGACGAATACGCCGTTGCGCTCGCCGAGTTCGCCGGTCTCGAAGTCGAAGTGGGTGTTCGGTACGTAGAACAGGCTCAAGCCCTTGGTGCCGGGTCCGGCACCTTCCGGGCGAGCGAGAACCAGGTGCATGGTGTTCTCGAAGAGATCGTCGGACACGGCCGAGGTGATGAACCGCTTGACGCCTTCGATGTGCCAGGAGCCGTCGTCCTGCTTGATGGCCTTGGTGCGGCCTGCGCCGACGTCGGATCCGGCGTCGGGCTCGGTGAGCACCATCGTGGCGCCCCACTTGCGCTCGACGATGACCTTCGCCCATTCCTTCTGCTCATCGGTGCCGTTGTTGTAGAGCACGTTGGCGAATCCTGGTCCCGCCGAGTACATGAAAGCGGCAGGGTTGGCGCCGAGCAGCAACTCGTTGAGTGCCCAGCCGAGAGTGCGAGGCGCGGGGATGCCGCCCACTTCTTCGTCGAGACCGACACGCCACCACTCGCCGTCGTACAGCGCCTTGAACGACTTCTTGAAAGCCTCCGGCAGCTTGACGGTGTGAGTGTCGGGGTCGAACACAGGCGGGTTTCGGTCGGATTCGGCGAAGGACTCGGCTACCGGTCCTTCTGCCAGGCGGACTACCTCGCGAAGCATGTCGCGGGCTGCCTCTCCGTCCAGGTCGCCGAAGTTGTCACCTGCGAGAGACTCGTCGAGCCCGAACAGCTCGAAGAGGTTGAACTCGAGGTCCCGCAGGTTGCTCTTGTAATGGCCCATGCTCGTACTCTCCATGTTCGGTGGTGCGGTCTCGTGAGTACCGCCCAAGTTAGCTACTCGTCGGTAACATAACTGGATATTACCCCCGTTCATTCCCGCTGCCAAGGGGGGACCTACTCGCGAGTAGTAAAGCGTCGATCGCGGTGCCGTGATCGGTGTCCCGCAGGCGCTTCTCGGCCCTGATCACCACGCCCAAGTTATCGACATCGGAGATCAAATCCTCAGGCGTATAAAGTATTTCGGGTTCCTGTGGCCCGCCGACGCCGTCGGTGATGTTGAGTGAGTGGTGACCGAGAATCATGAGGATTCCGTCAGGTTTCAAAGCGTCGATTGCGCTCCGAATCACCCGTCGGCGTTGCTCCGCGGGTAGATGGAGGTAAAGAACGAGGACCAAGTCATAGCCAGGCTCGGTCGAGAGCTTGGTCACATCCGCGTGAACCCAGG
>JBKJPD010000591.1:0-2657 GCA_046595345.1 Pseudonocardia sp. | reverse complement strand
CCACCGAATCCGAAAGCGTTGGTGGCTGCGACCCGCACCGGCATCCGCCGCGAGGCCGTCGGTGAACGCGCCGCACCGCCCGACGAACTCACCGGTCAGCTCCCTCCCGGTCGGGAGGACGACCCGACCGCGTTGATGTGGGCGCCGTCGGCGATCTCGGGCGAGCCGAGCACCGGCGAGGCGCTCGCGGTGTTGGTATCGACGACGTCCGCGCCCTTGGCGGCCTCGGCCGCCGGGGCGCACACCGTGACCGGGCACGACAGGGTGGTCTCCGCCCATCGCTGGAAGTCCTCGGCCCGCTCGCGCCGCTGGTTCCAGACCAGTACTTCCGAGA
The DNA here is from genome assembly GCA_046595345.1 of Pseudonocardia sp. Classification (GTDB taxonomy): domain Bacteria; phylum Actinomycetota; class Actinomycetes; order Mycobacteriales; family Pseudonocardiaceae; genus Pseudonocardia. The sequence goes on along the minus strand of JBKJPD010000591.1, from coordinate 2,323 downwards.
GCGGCCGCACGACGGAGATCGCCGCCAGGTGCGACCGGGCCTGGACCCCGGCCCCGACACCCGCTGCCGCCCGGGTCGACGACGTGCGCGGGCACTGACGCGAGCACGCCATCGGGCCCGCGGACCATGTGCCGCATCGGCTGCACCACCCGGCCGTCGCTGTAGGCGCTTACTTCCCGCTCGCCGCAGGGATGCTCCGTGTCGGCTCGGACCTGTCGCAGACCCAGGCCCTCGGCCGAGCAACTCGGCCACGAACGCCACCAGCTCGCTGGGCACGTCGAGCATCGCAGGACAGGCGATCACGTGGAGCCCTTCGCGGAAGATGATCTGTGGTGAGACCACTTCGAGCGGGGGCTCCACGCCCGGTCCGGGACCTCGTGATCCTCGGCGTGTCGTACGGCTCCGCGCCGTTGGACGCGCCGGTCTGCGAGGCCATCGTCAGCCGACTCGATCTTGTCGGGAAAACCTCAGTGCACCTGGACCTGGTCACCGACCTGCAGGTAGTCGTAGAAGGACTCGGAATCGGTCTTCGACAAGTGCACGCAGCCGGCCGAGAACCTGTGCAGGCTGCCCTCGTGGAACGCGACCCCGCCTCTGGTGAAGAACACGGAGTTCGGCATCGGCGCGCCGGCGTACTCCTTGCTGATGTGGTTCTTGTCCTTCCACAACACGGTGAACGTGCCCACCGGGGTCGGCACGTCAGGTGCGCCGGGCATGATCGGGACCGGTCCGCCGACAACCTCCCCGCCGGAGATCAGCCACGCCTGCCGGTCGGCGAGATCGATGCACGCCTTGGCCGTCACGGTGCACGGCGTGCCCTCCACCAGCTGTACCGCATCCCCCGCCGGAGCCGGAGCCGCCGCGGGAGCCGCCTGGGCCGCGGGTCCCCCCAGCAGCATGCCCACCCCCATCGCGGCCGTCGCCACCGCCACACTCGCCGAGCGACGCAGGTGCGACTGCTTGCTGTGCTTTCCCATACAGATCCTCCAGCGGTCGGATGTTCCCTCACCAATGACGCATCCGGACCACGAGGGTTGCTCCGTTCGGCCCACCGGAACGCTGGGAATGGTCTACGTCACACACTGAGGTTTTCCCAATGCTCGGCCTCGGCGTGCCGGGCCGGCATCTCCGGGGCCGGCCCGCGCACCTCGTCGAGCACGGCGTCCTCGCCGTCGACCACCCGGACGGTTCCGGCGGGTGCACCGTGATCCGCGTCTTGCTCGCCGAGGACCAGGGAATGGTGCGCGGCGCGCTGGCCGCGCTGGCCGGGGCTCGAACCCGACGTCGAGGTCGTGGCCCAGGTCGACAACGGGCCGCCGTCGTCCCCGCGGCCCGGGAGCACCGGCCCGACGTCGCGCTGCTGGACATCGAGATGCCCGGGATGAACGGGCTCGACGTCACCGCGCTACTCACGCGTGTCACGGTCATGTTGCTGACAGGACAGCTCGCCTCGGGTGGCTGAGCGCCGCGCCACCGATGACCGGGTGCCGTCGCCGTGTGATCACGGACCGCGGGGGAAGATCAGGGGAGCTGGTAGTTCAGCGTGTAGGTGTGTGCGCCGTCGTTGTTCTCGATCGTCATGGAACCCGAAACTCCGGTCAGGTCACCCGTGCCCGAGTCGGGAACGATTGCGATGGTGAGGTCGAGGTTCCCATCGGCGGTGACGCCGGTGTGCATCACGACGAACGATCCCGAGCGCTCTTCCAGGGTGCCGGTGATCTTCTCGACGGCGACGTAGCCGGCGCTTGAGTCCTTGGGAGTGCGGGCGTAGGTCATGTGGACGGTGCTCGAGCCCACCAGCGGGCCCTGGAACTCCTTCACGAAGGTCATCCGTCCGAGGAGCACGTTGTTGGTGGAGTCGAACGGGGGCTCTGGGGTGGAGGTGATCTCGAAGGACCCAGACGCGATCGGCATGTGTTCGGTATAGCAGAGTCCGTACTCGGACCCCCCGGCCAGCTGACGGCCCGAACTCGGCGGCCGCAGCGTCAGCCGCACCGACGCCCAATACCGCCCTGGCTGCGCTGCCCGAAGACACCCGGCCGACACCCGATGCCACCGTTCCTTACCGGCACCCCGACTCCCTAGTCGCGGCCGTGCTGCTTCGGATGGACGCCGACGGCTGGGCGGTGGTCAACCCGGTGGTGGGGTTGAGGACCGGCCCGGTCGCGTTGTAGGCCAACGACTGGCGGGGGCGGAGTCACCGGCCTGGATCTGCACGCTGACCGGGGTCCCGACCACGCCGTTCTGGTTTCCCGGGTTCGCGACGGTCACGGTGTTGCCGGTGCAGTACCGGTGCCGAAGGTGATGTCGAGGACGGCGTGCA
>JBKJPD010000063.1:0-5829 GCA_046595345.1 Pseudonocardia sp. | reverse complement strand
AGCAGCCGGCACGGTGCTGCCGACGAGCTCCCCAACGCGGCCCGCAGGCGCGAGACATAGGCCTGTAGCGCGCCGACCGCGTTCGGCGGCGGATCGTCACCCCATACGACCTGCATCAGCTGGTCGGACGAGACGACGGCCCCGGGCGCCAACAGCAACGCGGCGAGCAGAGCCCGTGGCTTCGGGCCCCCGATGGCGACGGGTACGCCGTCGGCGGTGACCTCCAACGGCCCCAGGATCCGGAATTGCACGGTGATCCTCGCGTAGCTCGCGGACTGCAATCCGATTACAGGCCGGTGCGGCGAGAGTAGTGCGATCAGCGCGGGGGTGGACAGATGCGGGCGGTCATCCCGCTTCACCTCGATTCGGAGCGGTGCAGGCGCGCCTGCACCGCAGCAGCGGTCTTGCGAGCGATGTCGGCGAGCGCGGCCCGCTCGGCGGCGGCGGCCTCGTAGTCGGCCAGCCGGTTGCGCACCACCCTCGCGGGCGCCCCGACCGCGATCGAGTACTCCGGGATGTCGCCGCGCACCATCGCGTGTGCCCCCAGCACCGACCCGCGCCCGATCCGCGTGCCGCGCAGCACCGACACCTTCACCCCGAGCCAGCAGTCCGGCCCGATCCGCACCGGCGACTTGACGATCCCCTGGTCCTTGATCGGCACGTGCACGTCCTCGATGCGGTGGTCGAAGTCGGTGACGTAGACCCAGTCCGCGACGATCGTGGCCGCCCCGATCTCGATGTCGAGGTAGCAGTTGACTGTGTTGTCCTTGCCGAACACGACCTTGTCGCCGATCCGCAGCGACCCCTCGTGGCAGCGCAGCGAGTTGCCGTCGCCGATGTGCACCCATCGGCCGATCTCCAGGCGGCCGTAGCCGGGCCGGGCGTGCAACTCCACGCGCTTGCCGAGGAACACCATGCCGCGCAGGATCACGTGCGGGTTGGCCAGCCGGAACCGCAGCAGCCGCGTATACCGCACGAGATACCACGGCGTCCACGCCCGGTTCCGGATCACCCACCGCAGCGAGGCGAGGGTGATGAACCGGGCCTGCCGCGGATCACGCCGCCCGGCCCGCCCCCACCGGTCGCGCCATGGCGCACCCCACATCGACGTCATGGTCGACGATGATGTCAAGCCCTGCAGGCGACGGCCTCAGGAGGCGGAGATGGTCCGCCGCGATCAGGCCAGCCCGTTCTCGATCGCATGCCGCACGAGGGCGGCGCGGTTGGGCAGGTCGAGCTTGCGCAGCAGGTGCTGCACGTGGTTCTCGACGGTCCGCGGGGAGAGCACGAGCCGGCTGGCGATCTGGCGGCCGGTGAGACCCTCCACCACCAGCCGCAGCACCTCGGCCTCCCGCTCGGTCAGCCGCGTCGGCCCGCCTGCGGACAGCCCGCCGTAGGCGTCGAGCACGATGTCGGCGAGCCCCGGGCTGAAGACGGCCTCACCCATCGCGGTGCGGCGCACGGCATCGCTCAGCTCCGCGGCGCCCGCCGTCCACACGACGAAGCCGGCCGCTCCCGCCCGGACCGCGGCGAGTACATCGCCGTGCCCGGCCTCCGCGGAGACCACGAGCACCGCGGTGGCGATCTCGGCGGCGATCGACCCGATCGCGGCGAGCCCCTCGGGCCCCGGCCCCAGCGCGACCACAGCAACCTGTGGGCCGTTCTGCACGACCAGGCGGTGCGCCTCCACCGGGTCGGCGGTGGCGCCCACGAGCCGTATCTCTCCCGCGGCGAGCGCGTCGGCGACCCGGGACGCGGCGTCGCCCACCAGCACGACCGTCACCACCCCGTTGCGGTGCTGCTCAGTCATCATCGGCCAGACCTCGTTCGATCGCGTAACGGACGAGCTGGACGCGGTTGTGCAACTGCAGCTTGCGCAGGGTGTTCTGCACGTGGCTCTCGACGGTGCGGTGGGAGACACCGAGCCGTTCGCCGCTCTGCTTGGCCGTCAGGCCCTTCGCGACGAGCCGCAACACCTCGGTCTCCCGGCCGGTCAGCTCGGGCACCGCGGGCTCACCGGAGGACGCCGGCTCCCCGGCGAGGCGCCGGTACTCACCGAGCACCAGCCCGGCGAGGCCGGGGGTGAACACCGGGAACCCGTCCGCGGTACGGCGGACGGCGGCGAGCAACTCCTCCGCGCCGGCGGACTTCACCAGGTAGCCGATAGCTCCGGCCTTCACGGCGTCGAGGACATCGGCGTGCTCGCCGCTCGCCGACAGCACGAGGATCCGGGTGCCGGGCAGCTTCGCGAGGATCCCCTCGATGGCCTGGACGCCGGACGTCGCACCGAGGTTGAGGTCCATCAGCACCACCTGCGGGCGCGTCGCGTAGGCGATCCGCACGGCCGCGTCGCCGTCCGGCGCCGTCGCGACGACGCGTAGGCCCCGTTCGGTCAGGTCGCGCGCCACGCCCTCCCGCCAGATCGGATGGTCGTCGACGACCATCACCGTGATCTCCCCCTGGACCTCGGTCATGACTGATTCTCTCCCCGCGGCACCCTGATGATCCATTCGGTCCCCCGACCGGGCGCTGTCTCGCACAGGATCGTGCCACCCAGGTCACGCACACGACCACGCATGGATCGCGCCACGCCGAGCCGTCCCTCCGCCTCCGCCGCAGCCAGCCGGTCGGCCGCGATGCCGGGTCCCTCGTCACGCACGCTGACCTCGACGCCACCGCCGACATCCTCCACGAGCACCCAGGCCCGCGCCTCCGGTCCGACGTGGATCGCGACGTTGGCGAGGGCGGCGCCGACCACCGCCACCAGCTCGTCGACCGCGTTCGCGGGCAGATCCACGCGGTGCGCGGGCGTCGAGACGACGACCCGTTCCGACGCCAGCACCCTTAGCGCGGCGGCGAGATCACGGCGCCCGTAGGCGTCGACGGGTGCGGGCCCCGTCGTGAGCAGCGTGCGCAGCGCGAACTCCTGCTCGCCCGCCATCGCACCCAACTCCCCCGCGACCCCGCCCAGCTCGGCCCCGCGCCGACGCAGGTAGCCCAGCACCTGCAGGACCCCGTCGTGCACGGCGCGCGCGAGCCGCTCCCGTTCGCGGGCCGCCGCCTCGGCGGCGATGGCACGGCGCAACCGCAGCGCCGCGCGGCGCACCACGGTGGCGGCGAAGCCGATGCTCAGGCCGACGAGTGCGAGAAGCTGGATGTCCCCGAGTTCCGTCCCGACCCGCGCCGAGATCGCCAGCAACATGGCCGAGAGCACCACCGCACCACCGAGGCCGCCGCGCACCCCGAACGCGAGCGCGCAGGCGAGCATGGCGCCGGGCGTCCAGATCGAGCCCATCACGGGGGCATCGGCGACGATCTGCGCCGAGGTCTCGACCAGCGGTGTCGTGGCCATGACCGCGGCGGTGACGGCCAGGTCGGCGACCGCGACGAGGCCGCGGCGGTCCGGCGCGCCGGGCAGCCCGCCGAAGTACCCGTAGCCGGTGGCGGCGGTCCACACGGCCATCACCACGAGGACGGCCACCGCACCGGTGGGCGAGGCGTAGGACTCCAGGGAGTAGAGGACGACCGCCGCGGCGGTGAGCATCGTCAGCACGCGGTAGACGAACAGCCCGCGCCACAACGGCTCCAGCGGGCGGTCCATGTCGGCCGACGGGACGGGGGTCGGTGGTCCCCCGCGCGTCGTCTCTCCCCACCGGTTCACAGACCCATCCTCGACCACGGTCCCCGCCCGCGGATGCGTAGGACTACGCGGTGCCGGTGATCACGGCGTTGTAGAACCACGACCGTGGCACGACGCGCGCCAGCACGTGCCGGTCCAGCCACGACATCCGCTGCCAGCCCCGGTAGGCGAACATCGCCCAGCGCATCCCGAGCTTGCCGGGCGGCACGGCGGCCTCGAACGTCCGCACCGGCCAGCCGAGCATCGCCGCGGTGAACTCCTCGGTCACCACACGGGCGTCACGAACGCCGGCGGCACAGGCGATCCGTTCCAGCTCTGCTGGATCGAACACGTGCACGTCGACGAGGCTCTCCAGCGCCGCGGCGCGCGAGGACTCGTCCAGCTCCGCCTGCGGGCGCCGCCAGCTCTGCAGCACGGGGAGCCGCGTGATGGTCGTCGTGGCCCTCCAGGTGAGAGCGCCGAGGCGGCGTGCGTAGAGGTCGCCGATCCGGGTGGGCTCGCCGGCGAAGACGAACCGGCCGCCCGGCTTCAGCACGCGCAGGACCTCGCGGAACGCGGTGTCCAGATCCGGGATGTGGTGCAGCACCGCGTGCCCGACCACCACGTCGAACGTGTCGTCGGCATACGGCAGCCGCTCGGCGTCGGCGACGCGGCCGTCGACGTCGAGGCCGAGGTGCGTGGCGTTGCGCAGCGCGGCCGCCACCATGCCCGGTGAGAGGTCGGTGACCGAGCCGTGCTTCGCCAGCCCCGCCTGCATCAGATTGAGCAGGAAGAACCCGGTGCCGCAGCCCAGTTCCAGGGCGCGCTCGTAGGGCCAGTCTGCGTCCCCGGCGGCGAACCGGAAGCGGTCGGCCGCGTAGGTGATGCAGCGCTCGTCGTAGGAGATGGACCACTTGTCGTCGTAGGAGTCGGCTTCCCAGTCGTGGTAGAGCACGTTCGCGAGCTTGCGGTCGTGCCGGGCCGCCGCCACCTGCTCGGCGGTGGCGTGTGGATTCGGCGCCGGGTCCGTACTCATGGGCTGCAGCATCGCAGAACTGTCGGACGCCCGGCGCAGGTCCGCTCGCCCTTGGACAACCTGGCGGTCACGGCCCCTCCTGGGTGCTCAGCGGCCGGTGAACTGCGCCTTCCCCGGGCCGTTCTCCGAGAAGGAGGTCATGCCCTCCGTCGCGTCCGCGGTGCCGAACAGGGCCGCGAAGATCTCAGCCTCCAGATCCAGCCCGGTGCGCAGGTCGACGTCGAGGCCGCCGTCGATGGCCTTCTTGGCGGCGGCGAGCGCCAGCGCGGGGCCGTTGACGAACTGCTCGGCCCAGGCGCGCGCGGTGTTGTAGACCTCGTCGGCCGACACGACCTGGTCGACCAGCCCGATGGCCAGCGCCTCGTCGGCCCGCACCATCCGTCCGGTGAAGATCAGGTCCTTGGCCCGGGGCGCGCCGATCAGCCGCGCGAGCCGCTGCGTCCCGCCGCCACCGGGGATGATGCCCAGCAGGATCTCGGGCTGGCCGAGCTTGGCATTGTCCCCGCAGATGCGACGGTCACAGCCCAGCGCCACCTCCATGCCGCCGCCGAGCGCATAGCCGGTGATCGCGGCGACAGTCGGCTTGGGGATCTCGGAGATCGCGCCGAAGCAGGCCGACAGGCGGCGGGCGGCGGGCGCCATCTCGGCGTAGGTCATGGTCGCCATCTCCTTGACGTCCGCGCCCGCGGCGAACACCTTCTCGCCGCCGTAGACGACAACGGCGCGGACGTCGGCCCGGCGCGCGGCCTCCTCGGCGCACGCTTTGAGATCTTCCTGGACCTGCCGGCTGAACGCGTTCATCGGCGGCCGGTCCAGCCGGATGGTGCCGACCCCGCCGTCGACCTCAAGCTTCACGAACTCGCCCACGCCGTGTTCCTTCCGAAGATCGATGAGACCGAGCTGAATGAGCACCGAGCTGAATGAGCTCTGCACTGAATGAGCTCTGAGCTGAGTGAGCTCTGCGGCCGCCGCGAACGGTGCCGCTGGGGACCCTACCGGCGCACCGGCCCGCCGCATGCTCGCGTCAGCGCAGCCAGGCGGTGTAGCGGCCGCGGCGGCGCTGGACGGCAAGCGGCAGGCCGAAGGTGGCCGTGAGATTCTCGTCGGTGAGCACGTCGTCGAGCAGACCGGCCGCGACGACGGCACCCTCGCGGATCAGCAGCCCGTGGCTGTA
>JBKJPD010000050.1:0-6488 GCA_046595345.1 Pseudonocardia sp. | reverse complement strand
TTCTGTTGTTCGACGTTCTCCCGATCATCGTGACCGTGGCGGCGGCGGCGTTCCTCGCGGTTCAGCCGATCGGGGCCACGGAGATCGTGCTGTTCCTCGTGATGTGGCTGGTGACGGGCCTGGGCATCACCGTCGGCTACCACCGGCTCTTCACCCACCGCGCCTTCAAGGCGGCCCCCGCCGTGGCCTACGCGCTGGCGGTGGCCGGCTCGATGGCCGGCCAGGGCGGTCTGGTGTCCTGGGTCGCGATCCATCGGCGCCATCACGAATGCAGTGACCGCGACGGTGACCCGCACTCCCCGAATCTCAGCGGCGGCGGGGTGCTTGGGCACCTGCGCGGCCTCGTCCACTCCCACTTCCTGTGGATGCGTCGACACGAGTACCCCAACATCGCGCACTACGCACCCGACCTGCTCAAGAACCGTGCGCTGTCGCGGGTCGCGCGGCGGTACTACTACTGGGTCGTGCTCGGACTACTGCTCCCGACCCTCGCCGGCGGCCTCATCCACCAGAGCCTGGCCGGCGCGGTGAGCGGCCTCCTCTGGGGCGGGCTGGTGCGGATCTTCGTCCTCGAACACATCATCTGGGCGATCAACTCGTTCCTGCACATGTTCGGCACCCGCCGCTACGCGTCGCGGGAGAACAGTCACAACGGCGGGATCTTCGCCCTGTTCACCTTCGGGGAGTCGTGGCACAACAACCACCACGCCTTCCCCGACTCACCGTCCTTCGGGTTGAACTGGTACCGCCTCGACCCAGGCTTCTGGCTGATCAAGCTGCTCGCCACCGCCGGTCTGGCGTGGGACCTCGACGTCCCGTCCCGGGAGCGGAGGCGGGCGAAGTACCTGCCCGGGAAGACGCCCCGGACGAGCTCTGTCCGCACCGGCACCCCAGCGTGAGGAACAGGTCATGAGCACGAACCGACACCTGGACACCAGCACGGCCGCGATCATCGCCTGGTGCCAGGAGTACCTCGGGGACCTCCTCGGGATGCCCCCCGCGAAGGTCGACCCGGCCGCCCACTTCGACCGGCTGGGCATCGATTCAGCCCTCGCGGTCTCCCTGCTGATCGAGATCGAACAACGCTACGGCGTCGACCTGCCGCCCGAGGAGCTGTTCGCGAACCCGAACCTCGACGCGGTGGCCGCCTACCTGCACCAGCAGACCCAGCCGCACCCGGCCTGAGCCATGGCACCCACCCTCGACAGCGCCCGGACGACCGATGCCGCGGCAGCGGTCCGCCACCACTACGACGTCGGTAACGACTTCTACGGCCTCTGGCTGGACCCCTCCCTGACGTACTCGTGCGCGCTCCGCGCGGGGGACGCGGACAGCCTGGAGGATGCCCAGGACCGGAAGCTGCGGTTCCACCTGGACGCAGTGCGGGCCGACCGGGCCGGGAGCGTGCTCGACATCGGCTGCGGATGGGGGGCGGTCCTGCGGCGCCTGGCCGAGACCTATCGGGTCGGCCGGAGCGTCGGGCTCACCCTCAGCCCTGAGCAGGCGTCCTACATCCGGTCCCGCGGCTACCCCGGTGTGGAGGTGCGCACCGAGAACTGGATGCACTACGAACCCGGCGCACGGTTCGACGGGATCGTCTCGATCGGCGCGTTCGAGCACTTCGCCCGCCCCGACGACCCCACGATCGAGAAGATCCGCCTGTACCGGGAGTTCTTCACCCGCTGCCGCGACTGGCTGGCCGACGACGGCGTCCTGTCGCTGCAGACCATCGCCTACGCGAACATGTCCCGGGAGACCGCGAACACGTTCATCCAGCAGGAGATATTCCCGGACGCGGACCTGCCGACCCTCGCCGAGATCACGGCCGCCGTGGAGGGGATCTTCGAGGTCCGGTCGGTGGGCAACGGACGGCTCGACTACGCCTGGACGTGCGAGCAGTGGGCCCACCGGCTGCGCGCCCGCCGGGTCGAGGCCACCGCGCTCGTCGGCGCGGAGATCGTGGCCCGCTACGAGCGCTACCTGAAGCTCTCCGCGCTCGGCTTCCGGATGGGGAAGATCGGCCTGCTCCGGATCGTGCTGCATCCGTACCGCACCGGCTGGGCGCCGCCGCGATGACGGGACGGCAGCGATGACCGGGACGACGACCGGGGCGACAACGGGAGCACCGGTCCGGTTCAACCCTTTCAGCGCCGAGTTCCAGCGTGACCCCTACCCGCTCTACCAGCAGCTCCGCGAGACGAGGCCCGTCCATCGGACCATGGGGATGTGGGTGCTGACCCGGCACGCCGACATCGCGGGCGTCCTGCGGGACCGCACGTTCAGCGCCGGGCTCATACCCCGGCTCATCACCCGGCAGGCCGACCGGCTCGGCCACGACGACGTGGGCCGGATCGAGCGGCTGGCCCGGAAGTCGCTCGTTTTCACCGACAACCCGGACCACGGGCGCCTGCGGGCGCTGGTGAACCCGGTCTTCACCGCCCGGACCGTGGCGGGGTTGCGACACCGCATCGAGGCGGCGGCGGAGCGGCTCGTCGCGCGGGCGTGGGAGGAGGGCGGGATGGACGCCGTCGCCGACTTCGCCGCGACCCTGCCCGTCACCGTGATGGCCGACTGGATGGCGCTGCCGCGCGACATCCGGGACCAGGTCGGCAGTTGGACCCACGACGTCCGGTTCCTGCTCGAACCGGGGCTGATGACGGCCGCCGACCTCACGCACGTGTGCGAGGTGGTCGAGACCTTCGCGCTCGCACTCGGGGACGTGGCCGCCGAGCGCCGCGTCCGGCCGGGCGACGACCTGATCAGCGCGCTGCTCGCCGCGCGGACCGGGGCCGGCGACGCGCTCAGCGACGAGGAGCTGATCTTCGTGTGCATCATGTGCTTCGTGGCCGGTAACGAGACCACGACGGCCCTGATAGACAACGGCCTCCTCGCGCTCCTGTCGAACCCGGACCAGGACGCCCTCCTGCACGACCGGCCGGAGCTCGTGGCCGGTGCCGTGGCGGAAGCACTGCGCTACGACAGCCCACTGCAGCTGACCAAGCGCCTCGCGACACGCGACACGGACGTGGGCGGCGAGCAGGTGCGCGCGGGCGACCAGGTCCTGCTGTGTCTCGGCGCGGCGAACCGCGACCCAGCGGTGTTCGACCGGCCGGACCGGTTCGACATCACCCGCCACGCGCCCGAGAGCCTCGCTCTCGGTCACGGCATGCACGGCTGCCTGGGGGGAATCCTGGCCACGATGCAGGCGCAGGTCGCGCTCGAACGCATCTACGCACGCGTCGAGCACCTGGCCCGGTGCGACGAGCACGTCGAGTGGCAGGATCACAGCTTCATCGTCCGCGGGCCGAAGCACCTCCCGGTCACGGTCACCCGATGACCGTCCAATCGCCTCCCGCCGACGCGTGGCTGCGCCACGACCCCTCGGACGCCGTCGCTGTCGCGCTTGTCTGCCTGCCCCACTCCGGTGCCGGGGCATCGTCGTTCAACCGGTGGTCGGAGCTGTTCCCGCGCACCGTCGCGGTGGTGCGCGTGCAGTTGCCGGGCCGGGAGGACGTCGCGGCCGTGCCTCCCCTGCTCAGGGTGGGCGATGCCGTGGCCGAACTGCTGCTCCGGATGCGGACGCTCGAGGCGCCCGTGGCCCTCTACGGCCACAGCATGGGCGCGCTCGTCGCCTTCGAGCTCGCCCGGGCGCTGCACGCCGCGGGCACCCCACCGCTGCACCTGTTCGTGTCCGGTCGCCGGGCGCCGGGTAGGCCCGCGAGCCGGGCGCCGATCCACCGCCTGCCCGATGACGAGCTCGTCGCCGCACTCACGACGATGGACGCGACATGGAGCGCCGTCAGCCGGAGCCGGACCTTCCTGCGTTACGCGCTGCGGATCATCCGGGCCGACATGGAGCTGAGCGAGGAGTACGCGTACCGCCGGGGGACCCCGCTGTGCTGCCCGGTCACCGCCTTCTTCGGGACCGAGGACCCGGCGGTCGATACGGCCGACATCGACGCCTGGCGGCATGAGACGGATGCGGCGTTCGCGATGCACACCTTCCCCGGCGACCACATCTTCCACCAACGCCACCGCGTGCGGATCGCCGCACTCATCTCCGATGCACTCGGGAGGGACGAGCATGCAGGAACGGACCTTGCTTCCTGAGATCCTGGCGCAGCGCGCCGCGGGCGAGCCCGCGCGGCGGGCGTACGTGTTCGTGGACGAACACGGGCACGAGGAGGCGTCGCTGACCTACGGCGAGCTGCATGCGCGGGCACTCGCCGTAGCCCGGCGCCTGCTGCAGGTGTGCACGCCGGGCGACCGGGCCCTGCTGATCTTCCCGCCGGGCCTGGACTTCATCGTCGCGTACTTCGGCTGCCTCTACGCGCACGTCGTCGCGGTTCCCGTGAACCCGCCGCGCCCGGCCGGGATCCAGGACGCGACGCGCAGCGTGATGCGTGACTGCGAGCCCGCCGCCGTGCTCACCGTTGACGCGATGGTGGAGCCCGCCCGGGCGCCGCTGGAGTCGGTCTGCGGACCCCTGCACTGGATCGCGGCCGACCGTGGGAGCGGTGCTGCGGAACCGGGATTCGACCCGGAGCCGTGCTCGCCGGACTCCGTCGCCTTTCTCCAGTACACCTCCGGCTCCACTTCCGCGCCGAAGGGGGTCATGATCTCGCACCGAAACCTCGCCGCCAACCAGGAGATGATCCAGCGCGCGTTCGGCCACGACCAGGACTCGACGTTCGTCGGCTGGGCGCCGCTCTTCCACGATCAGGGCCTGATCGGCAACGTCCTGCAGCCCCTGCACATCGGGGCCACCAGCATCTTGATGTCACCGCTGTCCTTCATCCGCCGGCCCCTGCTGTGGCTCTCGACCATCTCCCGGTACCGCGCCCACACCAGCGGCGGCCCGAACTTCGCCTTCGAATCCTGCGTCGCGCGGGCGAGCGCCACCGCGGTGCCGGGCGATCTCGACCTCAGCTCGTGGCGGGTCGCGTTCAACGGCGCCGAGCCGATCCGGGCCGCGACGCTGCGCCGGTTCGCCGAGACCTTCGCCCCCTTCGGCTTCGACGAGGGGGCCCTCTACCCGTGCTACGGCCTGGCCGAGGCGACCCTGCTGGTGAGCGCCAGCCGCAAGGGCCGCGGCCCGCGCACCATCGAGGCGGACGTCGAGCAGCTCGGGCACGGCCGCTACGCCGAGGCGCCGGTCGGGCACGGCCGGACATTGGTGGGGTCCGGGCTCGTCCTGCCCGAGGAGGAGCTGCGGATCGTGGACCCCGCGACGCGGCGCCTGTGCCCCCCGAACCGGGTCGGCGAGATCTGGCTCAGCGGGGAACATGTGGCGAAGGGGTACTGGATGCGCCCGGAGGCCACCGCCGACACGTTCCTGGCCACCTGTGACAGTCCCGGCGGCCGGCATCACCTGCGCACCGGCGACCTCGGCCTGCTGGTGGACGACGAGCTGTACGTCGTGGGCCGGCTCAAGGACATGATCATCGTCCGCGGTCGGAACCACTATCCCCAGGACATCGAGCTCACCGCCCAGCTGTCGCATCCGGCACTGCGCCCCGGCGCGGGCGCCGCGTTCCCGGTCCCCGGCCCCGACGGCGAGAAACTCGTCGTCGTGCAGGAGATTCGGCGGGAGAGCGACGCCGACCCGGCGGAGGTCGCTGCCTCGATCCGGGAGGCAGTGCTGCGCGAGCACGAGATCGCGGTGGGCGACCTGGTGCTGATCGCGGCGGGCCGGCTGCAGAAGACCAGCAGTGGCAAGATCATGCGGGCCGCGGCCCGGGCACGATACCGGGAGGCCGGGTTCGAGACCTGGATCCCGGCCACCGGGAATGGAGGATGACCATGCAGGCATCGACACCGGCCAACCCCGACTTCGCGAGGTTCGTGACACGCACCGTCCTGAGCATGCCGGCCGCGCAGCACCTCGGCTTCGCGTTCGGTGCCGTGACCCCGGGGCACGCCGAGATCGTCCAGCCCTATCGGCTGGAGCTCACCCAGCACGACGGCTACCTCCAGGGCGGCGTCCTCGGCGCGCTGGCCGACTTCGCCGCGGGTTCCGCCGCGGGCACGCTGCTGCCGGTCGGGTGGGCGAACTCGACCGTCGACTACACGATCAAGCTGCTGGCCCCGGCACGGGGCGAGGTCGTCGCGCGGGGCCGGGTCGTCCGGGCGGGCACCGCCACCACGGTCGCGGCAGCCGACATCTACACGGCCGCCGGGGACGGGGAGATCCTCTGCGCCACCGCGCTCGTCACGATGCGCAACTTCCAGATCGTCCGAGCCTGACACAGCGATGCAGGTCGCGGGGCCGTCGTCACGCGCATCGCGCGCGGCCGTCCCGCGGGCCGCGATCGCCGCATCGGGCCGCAGCTCGTCGGGGTCGGTGCCGCGCGCGATGTCGAGCTCCGGCGGCGCGGAGCACCTCGTAGGCCGCGTAGGAGTCGCGATGGGCGGCCGGGGAGACCCTCTGCGCCACCGCGCTCGTCACGATGCGCAACTTCCAGATCGTCCGAGCCTGACACAGCGAT
>JBKJPD010000169.1:0-6464 GCA_046595345.1 Pseudonocardia sp. | reverse complement strand
CGGGGAGGGTGGGCGGCGACCGCCCTGCGGCCCTCATCTGTTCGACGCCGTGCTGAGCGGACGGGCGCCCTCGACGGCGGTGTCGGTGAGGGCGCCCGTCCGCTCAGCACGGCGTCGAACAGATGAGGGCCGCAGGGCGGTCGCCGCCCACCCTCCCCGGATGACACCCGAAGGGCAGGTGGGGCGCTTCCGCTCCCCCGGATCTCAGGCGCTTACGCGCCCCCCGAATCGCGGACCCCGCAATCCATCCCGGTCCGCACCGAACTCCCCGACGCGCGGCCGCAGGTGCCCAGGTCCACCGAACTCCCCGAGCCCGATCGCCCGGCACGAGACGACAAACCCCCGAACTGAGATCAGCCGGCTCCCGGGCCGGCAGGAAGCAGCAGAACATGTCTAGATCGAGTCTCCAGCGCCTCTGGGCGCTCCGGGCCCGCCCGCGCCCACCACGGACCGCTGCTCCCACGGACGCTTCGCTGCGCCGCCGACAGCCGGGAGCGCACCCCTTCGCGGTCGGACGCGCGCGCTCGGTCGCCGCATTCACGGCGTTGCTGTTGCCACTCGGGGTGATGACGGCGACGGCAGGGCCCGCGGCGGCGGCACCCGTCGGGCAGGGCTTCACGGTCACCGCTTCGGACCTCTCGTTCATCCTCGAACAGATCAGGGTCGCGGAGGCGCACGTCTCGAACACGACGCCGGCGACGGGCCCCTGCGGGGCGCTCGTCGGCCCCGGCCCGTTCCAGATCCCGACCCCGCTGATCTCCAAGGGTCTGCGGACGGTGGACGGGTCCTGCAACAACCTCGTCGCCGGGAAGGAGAAGGTCGGCGCGGCCAGCACGCTCTTCCCGAGACTGACCACACCGGTCTTCCAGCCCGCCGGGAACGTGCCGCCCGGCTTCGGTCCTGGCGGTACGACCAGCTATACCCAGAAGTCGGGGAACGTCTTCGACACCGAGCCGCGGGTGATCAGCAACCTGATCGTCGACCAGACCTCGACGAACCCGGCCGCGGTCGCGGTCGCGGGCTTCCCGGTCCGTACCCAGGGCAACACAGGCGTCGTGCCGTGCACGACGGATCCGCAGCCGTCGGCCAACCCGCCGGTGGCAGCGGTTCCGGCGGACTGCACCCCGTCGTTCCAGACCCTGTTCATCCCGAACGTGACCACCGACGTGGGGCTCTCGCCGCCCTTCAACTCACTGTTCACGATCTTCGGCCAGTTCTTCGACCACGGCGTCGACCAGACCGTCAAGGGCGGCGGCACGGTCTTCGTCCCGCTCAAGGCCGACGACCCGCTGATCCCCGGCCCCGACCACAAGCTCGGCACCGGCTGCGGGACGGCCACGCAGTCCCCGGAGTGCGCTGACAACCTGCCGCCGAACCTCCAGTTCATGGTTCTGTCGCGGGCCCGGGCCGACGGCCCCGGCCCGGACGGCAAGGTCTTCGATGACCCGGCGACGCCGGGCAACGAGACCGCCGACAACACGCAGGAGGCAACCAACACCGACTCCCCGTGGGTGGACCAGAGCCAGACCTACACCTCCAACCCGGCGCACCAGGTGTACCTGCGCCAGTACTCGACCGTGGGAGGCAAGCCGGTCGCGACCGGCAAACTGATCAACCAGCCCGACGGCGGAATGGGCACCTGGGCGATGGTCAAGGCCCAGACCGCAACCGTTCTCGGCCTGCAGTTGACCGACAAGGACGTCCTCGACATCCCCATGGTCGCGGCGGACGCGTATGGCAACTTCATCCCCGGCCCGGCTCGGGGGATGCCACAGTTCGTGACCGTCGGCGGTCTGGTCGAGGGCAACACC
Source organism: Pseudonocardia sp. (assembly GCA_046595345.1). Lineage (GTDB taxonomy): Bacteria > Actinomycetota > Actinomycetes > Mycobacteriales > Pseudonocardiaceae > Pseudonocardia. Next base: position 4,653 of record JBKJPD010000169.1, on the reverse strand, counting down.
ACAGCCCCCGTCGCCGTCCCGGCCGATGTGTTGAAGTTCGACATCCCGTTCCTGACCGACATCGCCCATAACGCCAACCCGGGCAAGGTCGGTCCCTGCGTCACCCCCGGCGTACCGGCCCGCTGTCTCAACCCCGACGCCGACACCACCGCGTCGGCCGACTTCACCGCCCAGCCCCCCGGCACCTACGACGACGAGATGCTCGACCGGCACTTCATCGCCGGTGACGGTCGGGTCAACGAGAACATCGGCCTGACGGCCGTGCACCAGATCTTCCACTCCGAGCACGATCGCCTCGCCGGTGAGATCGAGACCACCCTCAACGATCCCGCCAACGCGGCGCTCAAGGCGAAGTACATGGCCGTGGACACCACCGCGACCGGGGATGCCAAGACGTTCACCTTCGGTGAGCGCGTCTTCCAGGCGGCGCGCTTCGTCACCGAGATGGAGTACCAGCACCTCGTGTTCGTGGAGTTCGCGCGCAAGGTGCAGCCCGCGATCAACCCGTTCCAGCCGTTCGCCTTCACCCAGACCGATCTCAACCCGGCGATCCGGGCCGAGTTCGCGCACGCGATGTACCGCTTCGGTCACTCGATGCTGACCGAGACGGTCCCCCGCAGGAACGAGGACAAGCCCGGACCGGACGGTCAGTTCGGCACCTCCGACGACGTCGTGGGGACCCAGAACGACATCTCGTTGCTCAAGGCGTTCCTCAACCCGCCGGAGTACAACAATGGTGGGCCTGATGGCGCTCTGACCTCGAAGCAGGCCGGTGGAGCCATCCTCATGGGCCTGTCGGATCAGGTCGGGAACGAGATCGACGAGTTCGTGACCGACACGCTTCGCAACAACCTGCTCGGCCTGCCCCTGGACCTACCGACGATCAACATCGCGCGGGCCCGTTCCGAGGGCATCCCGTCGTTGAACGTCCTGCGGCGGCAGTTGTTCGCAGCGACGAACGACGGCCAGCTGACGCCGTACATCAACTGGATCGACTTCGGGGAGAACATCAAGAACCCCGCGTCGCTGATCAACTTCGTCGCCGCGTACGGCCAGCACCCGACGATCCTGACCGACGCCGGTCCGGACGGAATCATCGCCGACGACCCTGCCACCGCGGTGGACGAGAGTGCCGACAACGGTCCGGCCACCCTCGCCTCCCGACGGACAGCGGCCCGCAAGATCGTCAACCCGGACGCGACCCTCGGTGATGTGGCTCCGCCCGACGCTGCCCAGTTCATGAACAGCATCGGCCCGTGGGCCAACAACGGCACGGCCTCGATCACCGGCCTTGACAAGATCGACCTGTGGATGGGCGGTCTCGCGGAGACCACGGTTCCCTTCGGTGGCCTGCTGGGCAGCACGTTCAACTTCATCTTCGAGAACCAGCTGACCGACCTGCAGAACGGCGACCGCCTGTACTACCTGGCGCGCACGCCCGGCATGAACCTGCGCCAGCAGCTCGAGGGCAACTCGTTCGCCGAAATGATCATGCGCAACACCACCGCGCACACGCTCAAGGCCGACGCGTTCGCGACGGCCGACTGCAAGTTCGAGCTGAAGAACCTGGCGGGAACCCCCGCCGGATTCGCGAACTCGGGCAACACGGTCGCCGACGACCCGGCGTCCGAGTGCAACGAGACCGCTGTCCTGATCCGGATGCCCGACGGCACGATCCAGTACCGCGCGCGGAACTCGGTCGACCCGGCCGGGATCAACGGCCAGAGCGTCTACAACGGCACCGCCGGTCCCGACCTCATCCGCGGCGGCAACGACAACGACACCTTCTGGGGCAATGAGGGCCCCGACCGGATCGAGGGTGACAGCGGTGCCGACGTCGTGCTCGGTGGCGAGGGCAACGACATCATCACCGACCTCAGTGGCGACGACGTCCTGAAGGGCGGTCCCGGCAACGACGCCATCGACGGCGGCCCGGGCCTGGACATCATCATCGGCGGGGCGGGCAAGGACTTCACCAACGGCGGAGCCAACGCCAACGTGACTTTCGGCGGTGAGGGCGACGACTTCATCTACGGCGGGCAGGGCATCGACGAGATCATCGCCGACAGCGGCAACGACTGGATCCAGGGCGGCGACCAGCCCGACCTCCTGATCGGTGACAGCAGCAACCTGTTCTTCCTCGACAACTCCCAGACCCCCGGCAACGACATCCTGATCGGGCAGGGCGGCGACGACGACTACGACATGGAGGGTGGCGACGACATCGGTGTCGCCGGTGCCGGAATCGAGAAGATCGCCGGAGCGTCCGGCTACGACTGGCAGATCGGCCAGGGCGAGGCGACCGCACAGGATCTCGACCTGACCCTGCCGCTGGTTCCCCTGGACGTGCTGGCCGTCGGCGTGCGGGACAAGTTCAACGAGGTCGAGGCCCTGTCCGGGTGGAACGGCAACGACAAGATCCGCGGCGACTCGATCGTCCCTTCCGCGGTCGGCGGAGCCGGGTTCATCGGCTGTGACGTCCTCGACCAGGCCGGTCTCGACCGGATCGCGGGTCTCGACCCGCTGATCCCGGACCTCGCCATCCTCGGCAACGGGGTGGTTCCGCTCGCGGACGTCGTGGCTGGCTCGGCGTCGAAGAACTGCCCGGTCCTGACCGGCCCGAACGTCTGGGGCGGGGGCAACGTGCTCCTCGGTGGCGCAGGCAGCGACCTGATCGAGGGTCGTGGTGCCGACGACGTCATCGACGGTGACAAGTACCTCAACGTTCGCCTGAGCATTCGGACCGACCCGGCCGTCCCGGCCTCCGAGATCGGCACCACCGATCTGATGGAGAACCGCGCGACGAGCGGGAACTTCGGCGCCGGCACCGTCGGCAGGACCCTGCAGGAATCGGTCTTCGCAGGGCTGGTCGACCCGGGCAACATCGTTGCCGTTCGCGAGATCCTGGCGCCGGCTCCGAATGCGGCCGACGTCGACACGGCGCTGTTCTCCGGCGCCTCGACCGAATACACCATCACCAAGAATGCAGACGGTTCGGTCACCGTGGCGCACACCGGCGGCACGGCAGCGGACGGCACGGACACCCTGACCAACGTCGAGGTGGCCCAGTTCACCGACAGGGCGGTCAGCCTCGTTCCCAACGCGCCGGCCGCCGGCGCACCCGTGGTGAACTTCGGCACCAACACAACCCTGACGCCGAACGTGGCCCGGTTGTCTCCGCAGGAGGCCATCGCGCTGCCACCGGTGACCACCACCGGGATCACCGACCCGAACGGGCTCGGCACGTTCTCGTTCCAGTGGCAGCAGCGCGGCGCAGGCAGCACCTTGGCCTTCGCCAACATCACCGGTGCCACGGCGTCCACGTTCACGCCCACCCAGGCTGTGGTCGGCAGGGAACTGCGGGTGCTCGTGTCCTTCACCGACGGCCGGGGTAACCCGGAAGCCGTGGCCTCCGCGGCCACCGTGGTCGGCGACCTGTTCGCCGGAACCCTCAACGGCGACGTCTTCAACGGGAACGCGGGCGAGGACCTGGCCCGCGGTGGCGCGGGCAATGACAACCTCTCGACCCTCGCCGGCAACGACGTGGTCTCCGGCGACGCCGGTAACGACATCATCAACACCGGATCGGGCGACGATGTCATCCAGTTCACCGGCAGCCAGGGCTTCGACAACATCACCGGCGGCTCCGAGTTCGACCGGATCGAGGCCGGGGCCAACAACACGGTGATCGGGTTGAGCGGTGTCACCGGGGTAGAAGAGATCACCGGCAAGACATTCAGCGGGGTGTCCATCCTGGGCTCGCCGGCGGCCGACAACTTCAACTTCAGCGCGGTCACGCTGACCAACATCGCCAGCATCGACGGCGGGGCGGGCAACGACATCATCAGCCTGCCGGACACCCCTGACGTCGTACTCGGCGGCGCGGGTGCCGACATCATCGACGGCGGTGGCGGCGACGACACGATCACCGGTGGCGCCGGGAACGACATCCTGCAGGGCGGCCCGGGCCTCGACCAGTTCGTCTACGGGACCGTCTTCGGAGCAGACGTCATCCAGCCGGGCTTCGACGCCGAAGCGTTCGGCGGCCAGGACCGGATCGATCTCCGGGCTGCCGGAGTGACCGTCGGCAACTTCGCGCAGCGGGTCATCATCACCGCAAGCGGCGCGAACACGCTGATCACGGTCCGGATTCCCGTCGGCACCCGGTTCGTGACTACCGGGACGATCACCGTCCGGGGCGTCGCGTCGTCGGAGTTCACCGCGACCGGAGGCGACTTCATCGTCAACCCCTGAGCGCGGCTGACATTCGAGTGCACCCCGTGGGGGTCGTGGTTCGCCACGGCCCCCAACGGGGCTTTCGGGTGCCGTGGGGCATAGGTACCACCATCCGATAAGGGGGGACCCGCCTCCCCCATCGACGGCTGATACCCGTCCCGGCGCCTGGCAAGGACCGGTCACGCGCGCCCGGATGTCCTGCTGCACCGCGACTCGATCGGCACAACCATCCGGAACAGCAGGGCAGTCGGGAACGGCGGGAACGGCATCTCGGCGGGCCAGGGCTCGGCTTCGGTGACGTTGCGCTGCATCGTCACCGAACGTAACGGCGGTGACGGCATCTCCGTCGACGGTCGCCCGCCCGCTGACCGGCCCGGCCCGGCCGGGATGTCCCTGGACGGCCGACACGGCTTCGAG
>JBKJPD010000662.1:0-6187 GCA_046595345.1 Pseudonocardia sp. | reverse complement strand
ACAACTCGTCGACGGCTTTGAACATGCCGTCGTCGGTGGGAAAGCCGACCCGCAGGTCGCGTACGACGAGGAAGCAACGGTCGGCGCGCACGGCGGCGTTCATGACAGCCTCACCCTCGGGTCGATCACGGCGTAGAGCAGGTCGACCACCAGGTTCGCGAGGATGATGAAAAAGCTGCCGACCAGCACCACACCCAGCACCTTGGGCAGGTCGAAGCTGGTGATCGCATCCACCGCGTACTTGCCGATCCCCGGGAGCGAGTACGTGCTCTCGGTGAGGATCGCACCGCCCAACAACAGGCCCAGGTCCAGGCCGAAGATCGTCAGGATGGGGGTGAGCGCGGAACGCAGCCCGTGCTTGACCACGACCGTGCGCTCGGGCAGCCCCTTCGCCCGCGCCGTGCGGATGAAGTCTTCGCCCATCGTGTCGAGCATGCCGGCCCGGGTGAGGCGCGCGTATCCGGCGGCGTAGAGGAATGCCAGCGTGATCCACGGGAGCAGCAGATCGTATGCCCACTCGATCGGGCTGTCCCCGATCGGGGTGAAGCTGCTTCCCGGCGCCGTCCAGCCCAGGCCGTAGCTGAAGATCGACAGCGACAGCAGGCCGGTGAAGAAGATGGGCAGTGACACCCCGGCGAGCGCGATGCCCATCGCGGCGCGGTCGAACACGCTCCCGCGCTTCAGCGCCGACACCACGCCGGTGACGACGCCGCCGACGAGCCACAACACCGCCGCACCCGCCGCGAGCGACAGCGTGACGGGAAGCCGGTCGAGCAGGTCGGGTAATACGGGGTTCTGGGTGAGGAAGGAGTATCCGAAGCACGGGGCGTCGCAGTGCACGGTGGTCGGGCCGGTGCTGTAGTCCTGCCCGAACAGCAGCCCGCTGAGAAAGTGCCCGTACTGCACCCAGATCGGGTCGGTGAAGCCCAGCCGCACCGCGATCAGATGGATCTGCGCGGCGTCGCCGCTCTTGCCGACATAACGGGAGGCGAGGTCGTCCGGAGTGGCCCCGGCCAGCCTCGGCACCAGAAAGAAGATCACGAACGTTGCGGCGGTGACGATCAGCAGCAGGATCACCGCTGCGACCAGCCGTCGGACGATGTAGACCAGCATGTCGATACGGCCACGCCCGGCGGCCGCCCCCGGTCGGGAGCGGCCACCGGCCGGTCAGGCCTTCACCTACTTCTTTGTCGTGCCCAGCGCGAGGTAGTCGTACTCGGAGAACCCGCCGGTGATGAACACGTTGGTCAGGTTCTTCGGCCGGTAGAACAGGCCCTTCGCCCACACGCCCGGCAGGATGTATGCGTCGTCCATCACCTTTTTGTCGATGTCGACGTAGATCTGCTCACGCGCCGCCTGGTCGGTGGTGACACCGGCCTTGCCGAGCAGGGCATCGACCGCGGGATCCTTGACGCCGAGGTTGCTGTTGCCGCCGGTGGCCCGGATCGCCCGGCTGTCGACGAGCTGGGAGAGGAATCCGAAGCCGTCGGGCCAGTCGGCGGCCCAGCCGTAGACCATGATCCCGAGACCGTTCGACTTGGCGAAGTCGGGCTTGCCCGCGTAGAGCTTCAGGTAGTCCGCGAGCGGGTAGGGCTTGATCGAGAGCTGGATGCCGACGCGGGCGAGCGACTGCTGCAGAGCCTCCGCCGTGGCCTTCTCTGCGGCCCGCTCGGACCGGTAGGAGATGCCCGTGCTGAAACCGCTCGGCTGCCCGCACTGGGTGAGCTCGTCCTTGGCCTTGGCCAGGTCGCCGGTGTTACCCGCGCTCGGGTAGGTGTCGAACTGCTGGGCCCCGGCGATCACCGGCGGGAGGATGTTGGTGGCGATGTCGCCGCCGACGCTGCCGCCGTAGGCCCGCTGGTAGCCGGTGCGGTCGGTCGCGTACATGATCGCCTTGCGGCAGTGCACATTGTTCAGCGGCGCGACGTCGGCGTTGAGGAAGCTGAACCAGTCGCGGGAGGTCAGCGGGTTGTCCGTGGCCGCCTTGAGCGTCTGGTCGGCCAGTACGCGGCCCTGGGTCGCGGATCCCAGGCCTTTGCCCTCGATCGCGACGTCGAGGTCACCCGAGAGCAGCCGGTTGTCGATGTCGTCACCGTTGACGTTGAGCTGCACTTGGATCTGGTCGGGCAGCGGCTTGCGGTTCGGGTCGGTGGCCTGATCCCAGCTGGGGTTGCGCACCATCGTGAAGCTCTTGCCGAGCTCGTTGGCCTGGAACATGTAGGGGCCCGTGGAGACCACGTGCTCCTTGTACTTGCTACCCGTGTCCTTGGCCACCGGCACCGGCATGGTCGCCGGCAGCTGGGCGAAGTAGTCGAATCCACTGAACGGCTTGATCAGGTGGAATACGATTGTCTGGTTGTCGGGTGTCTCGATCGCCTTGAGGCCCAGCTTGTTCGGGTCGCTGTCAGCGTAGGGGCTGGTGTAGCCCTGCAGGTCGAGGAAGTCGTTGAAGTACGTCGGCCCGTTGGGGAACGTCGTCTTGTCCAGCGAGCGCTCCACCGCGTACTTGACGTCCTTGCTCGTGACGGCCGTGCCGTCCTCGAACTTGACCCCGGTGCGGAGCTTGTAGGTCCAGGTCTTGGCACCGTCGCTCGGCACGCCGAGCGACTCGGCCAGGTCGGGCACGAGCGTGGCTCCGGCCTTGCCGGGCGCGGACTTGAACATCACCAGCGAGCGGCCGTAGAGCCGGGCGAAGTTCCACGAGTAGGCGTAGTAGGTGTCGGCGGGGTCGAGAGAGTCCCAGTCACCGGAGTTCGCGTACCGGATGGTGCCGCCGGTCACGTCCGAGGGGTTGTGGATCGCGTTCGCGTCGGTGGGTCCGCTCGCGGTGGAACCGCCGGGCGAACCACCGCCACAGGCGGCCAGAGCCAGCACCGCGACCGCGCCGAGCGCGACCATGCACCTAGTTCTCATCGAACACCCCTCGTGTCAAGGATTGGATCGTGCTCATCGGGATCGCGGATCCAGCGCGTCCCGAAGTCCGTCGCCGAACAGGTTGAACGCCAGCACGGTGACGAAGATCGCCAGGCCCGGGAAGGCCATGAAGTTGGGCGCGATCTGGAACCAGTGCGTCGCATCCGACAACATGCCGCCCCAGCTCGGTGTCGGTGCCCGGATGCCCACCGACAGGAACGACAGGGCGGCCTCGAACAGGATGTTGGTCGGGATCAGCAGTGTGGAGTACACGAGGATCGGCGCGACCAGGTTGGGCAGCAGCTCGGAGAACAGGATCCTCGGCGAGCGCGCACCGAGGCTACGGGCGGCGTCGATGAACTCGCGCTCGCGCAGCGACAGCGTCTGGCCGCGGATGATCCGGCCGATGTAGGGCCAGCCGGAGAACCCGATGATCACGATGATGAGCAGGATCCGCAGCGTGTCGCCCTGCAGGCCGAACGCCTGGTCGGGGATGACCCCGGCCAGGGCGAGGGCGAACAACAGGATCGGGAACGCGAGGAAGATATCCATCACGCGGCTGATCAGGGTGTCCACCCAGCCGCCGAAGTATCCCGCCACCACTCCGGCGACCGTGCCGACCAGCACCGCGAGGAGCGTCGCGAAGAACGCGATGAGCAGCGATATACGGGCGCCGTAGACGACGCGGCTGAAGATGTCGCGGCCGTTCACCGGTTCGACCCCGAACAGGAACTGCGGGCTCACACCGCCGAAGAACGCCGGGGAGACCTGGAGGTTCGCGTCGACCTGGTCGTAGTGGAACTCCAGCGGGTCGTGGCCGAGCACCGCGACGATCACCGGTGCGAAGACCGCGACCAGGATCAGCCCCACGATCACGACGCCACCACCGAGCGCCACCTTGTCGCGGCGCAATCGGCGCCAGGCGATCTGGCCGAGCGACCGACCCTGGATGGCCTGGCCCGTACCGACGGTGACGGCCTCGGGATCGGCCTCGGTGACGGAGGCCGGCACCTCCAACGGGGAAGTCATCGTCGCTTCATGCGTTCGTCACCCTGATCTCACGTCTGTGCTGCCTGGCCGCCGAGACATTAACCGGTTCAGGTGACAGTTGAACCGGGCTCGGTCCATCCACTTCTATAACGATCCGTTCACCCGGTTGCGCCGTTCGGGCAGCGAGTGGGTCGGTCCGTCGACCAGTGGTCGAGTTCGTCAGTTCGTCGGGGGTCATCGCGGCGGTCGTGGGCGCGGTGGTCTGCTCGGGTGGGCCGATGCGGTCGAGCAGGTCGCGGAGGTCGGTGCGGGTGAAGGTCCGGTCGAACGGTGTCGCGTTGATGTTGTAGCGGTCTTGGAAGGCCAGGATGCAGGCGTCGAGGTCGGCGAGATCGACCGGTGTACCGGCTTTGCGTTGCAGGACCGAGAAGTAGATCTCCTGGTTGAGACAGGATGCGTCTGTTGGTAGGTGCATCAGACTCGCGGTCGGCCAGGCATGCGCTCATGCGGTCGATCGAGGCCTGCCCGGCATGGGAGGAGTCGTTGTCCACGACCCAGAACACCCGCCGCGCCGACGCGTAGGGCTCGCTGGTCATGACGTTGGTGACAAGCTCGATGAACGGATCGATCCGGCTTTTGGGGCGATTGTGCCGTTCACACGGGGTGGACGTCGTAGGCGGCGAAGTGGGCCAGTGTCCCGCCGCGGACATACTCGAGCTCGACTTGGCGGGTGTGGCCCGGCCCGGTGGGCCGGCCGGGGTGGCGGCGGCGCAGTGCTTGGAGTCGGGATTTTTGATCGGCGCTGATCACGTAGTCGTCCGGGCTCAGTGGGACGCCCTGCCAGATGCGGGCGTAGAGGTCCAGGACCCGGGCGGCTTTGGTCTCGAAGTCGGGGTCGCAGAGGAAGATCCAGGAGCGGTGCTGCCAGGGCTTGATCGCCGCACAGACACCGTCTCCTCGGCAGCGGTGAGCACGGTGACGAACGGACCGGTGACGGGCATCGCCGCGTTGTCCCCCGGTCACCGGCACCGGATCGCCGCGACCCGCCGTGATCAGCCGTCCGGGCGGCGGACGGCGGATCGGTTGGGCTCAGCAGCGCACCGGCGGCTGTCACGATGACCAGGTGGCCGTCACGTTCCCCGAGTCGACCAAGAACTCCGTGCGGCAGCGGCTGGCCGCCCGGGCCCGTGAGAGCTGGCCGCGGCTCACCGAGCTACACCTGCGCCGCCGTGGGGGGTTCAGCCGACGTCGATGCCATCACCGCCACAGCAACCCTGCCGTTGTGCCGGCTGCGCTACGTCGGGTCCGCCCACGACTGGCCGGTCGCGATCTACCGCGCCGGCCACGACGACTACCGGAACTCAATCCCCAACGGGCTGCCCATCGGCACCTGCCCAGACGCCGTCGATCTCGCCTGCCGTCCCCACCATAGCGATCCCGCCGCCTGGCAGAACCTCAGAACCCCGACGAACTGACGACCGCAGCCACTAGGGCGTGTCTCCTAAGTTGCGGCGCCAGGTGATGACGGTGTGCAGGACGGCGGCGGCCCGGTAGTTGGTGGCGTGTTTGTCGTAGCGAGTGGCCAGCCCGCGCCACTGCTTCATGAGGACGTAGCTGCGTTCGACGACGTTGCGGTCGCGGTAGCGGACCGGGTCCAAGGCCGGTGGTCGGCCACCGGCCGAGCCGCGGCGGCGGCGGTGGCCGATCTGGTCGGTGGGTTGCGGAATGACCGCGGTGATACCCCGGGCGGCGAGGAGCTGGCGGTGGGCGCGGGCGGAGTACGCCTTGTCCGCGAGGACCGCCTCCGGTGCGGGGCCGCCCCGGCCCGACCCGGGGCACCCGCAGTCCTTGCAGCAGGGCGGGCAGCATCGGGGAGTCATTGGCTTGCCCAGCGGTCACCACCAGCACCAACGGGCGTCCGCGGCCGTCGACCATGGTGTGCAGCTTGCTGGTCAACCCACCCCGAGAACGCCCCACACCATGATCACGCGGTTCGAGCAGCAGATTCGTGTAGTTCGGGTGAGCCCCCCGCGCGGCGATCAGTGTTCGTGACGACCTCCCGGCGGGTGTTCGTGCCGTGCTGATGGGCGCGGGCGATCGTGGAGTCCACCGACACCGCCCAGTTCAACTCCCCCGCTGCGTCGGCCTCGGTCAGCAGACCGTCAGCCCCTGGTCCGACACCCCGTCGACGGCGAAGCGGGCGTGCCGCTTCCACGCCGTCTGCCACGGCCCGAACTCCGCCGGCAGATCCCGCCACGGCGACCCCGTCCGGTACCGCCAGATC
>JBKJPD010000527.1:0-3112 GCA_046595345.1 Pseudonocardia sp. | reverse complement strand
GACGACCTCGTCGTCGGGGGGGAATTCCCCGCCACCCTTCTTCTCCGTGAGATACAGGGTGCCCAACACCGCCTCACGCACCCGGACCGGTACCCCGAGGAAGCTACGCATGGGCGGGTGGTGCGGCGGGAACCCGACCGACGCCTCGTGTGCGCTCAGATCGCGTAGGCGCAACGGCCGCGGGTCGAGGATGAGCTGGCCGAGCAGGCCCTTCCCCTCCGGCAGGTGCCCCATCTTCGCCCGGGTCTCCTCATCCAGCCCGACGTGGATGAACCGGGAGATGCCCCCGCCGGGGGCGAGCACCCCGAGCGCCCCGTACCGGGCGTCGACGAGGTCCACCGTGACCGCCACGATGCGGCGCAGCGTGGCGTCCAGTTCCAGGCCGGCGCCCACCACGAGGACCGCGTCGAGCAGGCCCTGCATCCGCCCCCTCGTCGCGACGAGCTCGGCGAGTCGTTCCTGCACCTCGCCCAGCAGCTCGTCGAGCCGTAGCCCGGACTGCACATTCGACATCGGCCGGGGCCGCGGCGTCGCTTCGTCGTTCGGCATCTCGATACCCCTGTACTCCTGGCGATCCGCAGCGGCCCCGGCCCGCCACCCACACCACCGTCGCACGGCCGACGGACCCGGACAACCGGGCTCGAACCGGGGTTCCGGGTCCACGGCCGGTTCGGCCGGGCCTTTCGGCCGTATCGACCACCGGCTGGATGCGGCAACGTCGTCCTGGTCCGACGCGCCCCGCGCCGGGCCCTCAGCGACAGGACGTGTGCGATGACCCAGATTCCGGGCGCCCTGGGCCTGGCCCCCGAGCAGGTCGAGCACCTGCTGGTGACAGCGGGCCGGGCGCCATCGCTGCACAACAGCCAACCCTGGCGGTTCCACCTGACCCCACGCGCGATCGAGCTGCACGCCGACCCGGAGCGCAACCTGCCGGTCGCCGATCCCGACGGTCGCGAGCTTCGGCTGGCATGCGGCGCGGCACTGTTCAACCTGCGGCTGGCGCTGCGCGCCCACAGCATCCGCCCGATCCTCACGCTCTTCCCTGACCGCGACCGGCCCGACCTGCTCGCGGTGCTCCGTCACGGCGGAACGAAGCAACCCACACCGGAGCAGACCCGGCTGCTCCGCGCCGTCCCGGCATGGCGAACGAACCGGCATCCGTTCAGCGACGCGGCCGTCGCCCCCCCCGAGCAGCACGCCCTACGCCGGGCCGCTCTCGACGAGGGCTCCTGGCTGCACATCGTGGACGACCCGGCACAGCGGACAGCACTGCGGGCCATGGTGGCCAAGGCGCACCACCGGCAGATGGCAGACCCCGACTTCCGGGCCGAGCTCGCAGCATGGAGCAGGGTGTCCCCCGAGCGCCGCGACGGGATCCCGGCCCGGGCCGGTGGCCTGCTGCCCGAGCCTCAGGACAGCTGGGTGCTGCGCGACTTCACCGGCGGCGCGGCCCGGACCCGCGCGCCGGGCAAGGACTTCGAGCAGGAGCCGCTGATCGCGGTGCTCACCTCGCACCTCAGCGGTCACGCGGCCGAGGTGCAGGTCGGCCAGGCGCTGCAAAGGGTGCTGCTCACCGCCACCGCGAACGGGCTCGCCGCGTCGTTCATGTCCCAGGTCGTCGAGGTGTCGCAGACCCGCGAGGAGCTGCGCCGCCTGATCGGCGGGACCCGACCACCGCAGGCCGTGCTGCGGATCGGCTACGGCTGGCCGGTGACCGCGACACCCCGCCGCGAGGTCGGGGATCTCCTCGCACCGGAGCGCACCTCGATGTGACCGGGCACGGAACCCACGGCTCGGTACTCACCCGGCGACGACTTCCGCCGGTCCGGGCGCCGGGGTGGCGGACGGTCGCCGTGCCCCGATGGTCACAGCTGCCCCTCGGTATCGGAACGGACAACGGCGACGGGGCACGGAGCGCCGTGCAGCAGGGCGTGGCTGACCGATCCGAGGACCAAGCCGGTGAATTCGCCACGAACCCGCGACCCGACGACCACCAGCTGCGCACGGGCCGCCTGATCGAGCAGGCTGTGCGCCGGACGGTCGCGGGTGACCACTCGCTGCACCGGGACGTCGGGGTACTTCTCCGCCCACCCGGCCAACCGCTCGCCCAGCAGCCGCCGTTCGTCGGCCTCGATCGCTTCCCGGTCGAGAAGGGGTGCCATCGCCGGGCCGACCGTCAGGTCCCACCACGTGTGCACGGCCACCAGCGGCACGCGTCGGGCCGCGGCGGCCCTGTACGCGAACGCGATCGCCGCCTCACTGTTCGGGGAACCGTCGACCCCGACGACCACTGGCAGCGACACCGTCACGGGCCGCTCCCGCTCGGCCCCGCGCACGACGACCACCGTGCAGGACGCGTGCACCGCCAGCGCGACCGCCACCGAGCCGGCCGCCAGCCCCTCGATCCTTCCCGGGCCGCGGTCGCCGATCACGACGAGCTGTGCCCGATCGGCCTCGGCTCCGAGGACGGAGATCGGGTACCCCACGACGAGCTGCTGCTCGACCTCGATATCGGGAGCCTCCTGCCCTGCCACCGCGGCCGCCTCGGCGAGATGGTCGCAGGCGCGGTCGAGCAGGGTATCCCGGTGGCGCCACTCAACCTTCGGTTGGACGACGTGGCTCGTCCACCCGAAGGCGGTCACCAGTCGCAGTGGTACCCGCCGCCGTCCGGCTTCGGCGGCACCCCAACGCACGGCGCGCAGCGCGCTGTCCGAGCCGTCGACCCCGACGACCACCGTCCGTCGGATGTGCTGCGCGTCCATCGCGGTCCCTCCTCGGATTGCCGGTCCGAACGCTGCCCGCAACCGGCCATCGGCGGCAGCGGCTCTCGACCCCGGACCGCGGGCACTTCGACCCCGCAGGCCTCGGGACGGTCGGCGGCCGAGGACACCGGTCATGCCGTCGAGGCGGTCCCCGGTCGTTCTCGTCGCGGCGGGCACGGAGGATCCGGTCGCGATGCGCCCGTCGTGCAGCCAGAACGCCGCTCGTAGGGCAGGTGCCGCTCCGCCTCGAGCAGGACGACCCGTCCGTCGGCGCGCAGCGCCTCGGCCGCCTCGGCACCGGCCAGGCCCGCTCCGACGATGGCGGATGTGGGTGAATCGCTCAGGTGGCC
>JBKJPD010000502.1:0-2540 GCA_046595345.1 Pseudonocardia sp. | reverse complement strand
GGCGACGAACGACCCACACCCGCGCCGCCACCGGCCGGCATCGCCGTCTCCGGGCGCTGACGCCCGCCGGGCCCGAGCAGCTCCGGTCGCGATGCCCAGCTCAACGCACGTCCTTCTCAGCCCACGTCCCGTCGACGGAACCCGACGACACCGACGGCCAGCAGCACCGCCACGATCAGCCCCATCCACAGCAGCGGCGTGACGGCCACCTCGCCGCCGAGCGTTCGCGGCAGGTGCGTGAACGGCGAGAGGTCGAGCACCCACTGCGGCAGCCGCAGGATCTGGCCGAGCTGCCCGAAGAGCAGGAACACCACCAGCACGGCCCACGCACCGACGCCGAGCCGGGGAAGCACTCCGAACAGGGCCAGCGTGATCGCGGTCAGCACCCACACCGCCGGGAGCTGGGCCAGCGCCCCGCCGACGAGCCGCGCCATCTGGCCGGCGACGTCGCCGATCGCGGCCCCGTGCACCAGCCCCGCGGCGAGCCCGGCGCCCAGCAGCGCGACAGCGGGCCCGAGCAGCCCGACGACGAGGTGGCTCGCCGTCCAGCGCGCCCGCCCGACGGCGGTCGCCAGCACGATCTCGGCCCGGCCGTCGGTCTCTTCCGACCGTAGCCTCGAAGTCGCGCTGATCGCGTAGGCCGATGCGAGCAGCCCGAGGATGCCGAACTCGGCCGCGAGGAAGACATCGACGATGGTGCCGCCGCCGCCGAGCTGCGCGACGATCGCGACGAGTTCGGGGCTGGAGTCGAGCAGTCGCCCGATGCCCTGCGCGATCCCGCCGAACGCGGCACCGGCCAGCACGAACGCCACCGTCCACCCGAGCAGGGTGCCGCGGTGCAGCCGCCAGGCCAGCCCGAACGGCCCGGACAGCGCGGGGGAAGCCGCCTTCGCGCCGAGCCGGGTCGGCAGCACGCCCGCAGCCAGGTCGCGGTGGGCCGAGAGTGCGTAGGCGAGCGCCCCCACGGCGACGGCGACGGCCACGGACAAGCCGATCACCCACCACCGTTCACCGGTGAACGGACGCACCCGTGGAGCCCAGCCGATGGGGGAGATCCAGGAGAGCCAGGTCGCCTCGCCCACGTCGCCCGCCGCCCTGAGCACGAAGGCCACACCGAGCGCACCGAGGGCGATGCCACTCGCGGCGCGCGCACCTTCGGTGAGTTGCGCGGCCACTGCGGCGATCGCCGCGAAGACCGCGCCGGTGGCGCCGAGCGCGAGGCCCATCGCCACGGAACCGGCGATCGGCAGCCCGACGCTCAGGAGCACCGCCATGACCGCGACCGCCAGCACCAGGTCGGTCCCGAGCACCACGGCGAGCGCGGCGGCCAGCCCGGCCTGGCGCCCTACGACGGTCGCCCCGAGCAGCTCGCGCCGCCCCGCCTCCTCCTCGGCGCGGGTGTGCCGGATCACCGTCAGCACGCTGACCAGCGAGACCAGCACACCGGCGATCGTCATCAGGCGCCCGGCCGTGAGGGCGCCGAGGCTGGTGCCGAAGATCGGCCCCTGCATCGCCATCAGGGCCGGGTTCGAGGTGATACCCGCGGCGTAGGACGCGCGACCCGCCTCGGTCGGGTACAGCTCGCCGAAGCTCGCCGGCGTGACGGCGATGATGGCCGTGATCACCAGCACCCAGATCGGTAACCGGAGACGGTCCCGGCGCAGGGCCAGCCGGATCAGCGGCCAGGTCCCGGTGAGCGGGCCGCCCCGGCCGGCCTCGTGCCGCCCGGTCCGCACGGGGGTGCGCGGTGCGGCCGCCAGGTCGCTCATCGCCGCACCGGCTCGGCCTCGGCCTGGGCCCCGGACTGGGCATAGTGCCGCAGGAACAGCTGCTCGAGGGTCGGCGGGCGGCTGATCAGGCTCCGGACGCCGTATGCGGTGAGCCGGCGCAGCAACCCGTCGAGCGCCTCGTCGTCCACCTCGCAATGCACCCGCGGTCCCTCGACCGTCAGGCCATGGACGCCCGGGAGCAGCCCGAGGTCGTCGGGTGGCGTGTCGAGCTCGGCCGTGATCGACGTGCGGGTCAGATGGCGCAGGTCGGCAAGGGTGCCGCTCTCGACCGTCCGGCCGTCGCGGATGATGCTGACCCGGTCGCACAGGGCCTCGACCTCGGCGAGCACGTGACTCGACAGCAGCACGGTCCGTCCGCGGCGGCGCTCCTCGGCGATGCAGGAGCGGAAGACCTCCTCCATCAGCGGGTCGAGCCCGGACGTCGGCTCGTCGAGCAGCAGCAGTTCGACGTCGGAGGCGAGCGCGGCGACCAGCGCCACCTTCTGCCGGTTGCCCTTCGAGTACGCCCGGCCCTTCTTCCGCGGGTCGAGGTCGAAGCGCTCCAGGAGCTCGGCTCGGCGCGCCGGGTCGAGCCCGCCGCGCATGCGCCCGAGCAGGTCGATCACCTCGCCGCCGGACAGGTTGGGCCACAGCGTGACGTCCCCGGGCACGTAGGCGAGCCTGCGGTGCAGGGCAGTGGCGTCGCGCCACGGATCCCCGCCCAGCACGCGGACCTGGCCCCCGTCCGCGCGCAGGAGTCCGAGGAGCACC
>JBKJPD010000486.1:0-3984 GCA_046595345.1 Pseudonocardia sp. | reverse complement strand
CGGCGGCGGCGCCCGCCACCACGACGAGCACCATCAGGGCCATACCGGGCACGATTCCACTGGACAGGGGTGTTGCCCCGGCCCGAACCGCCCGCAATACCCGTGTGTAGCGCAGCGGCGCGACGACCGCGGCGACGACTGCGCCGGTGACCATCATCAGGATCCCCGGCCAGGGGGGCAGCGAGTTCGACACAGAGTGGGTGTGCACCAGCAGCACCCCGACCGCCGTGGCCGACAGGCCGGTGCGTTGCCAGGCCAGCGCCGTGCGCTCGGCCTGCGCTCCCTTGTCCAGTAGTTGATCGGTCATCGCCCGCTCGCCGCGAACAGGATGGCGAGTACCGAGACACCGAGGACGACGACGAGCAGGCCGCCCACGAGGAGGCGGGGGAGGAGCCCGATCGTCAGGGGCCGGTTCTCCCGTAATGCACGCTCGGCGCGGTCCCACCGCAGGTATGCGCCAAGGGTGACGATCACAGCAAGGAGCAGGAGCACCCCGGTGAGCGCCAGCCGAATCGGGCGCGGCCCGAAATCGGGCACGAGGCCCGCAAGTGCCGCCGCGCCGGCGACCAGGGCCAACCCCGTGCGCAGCCACGCCAGAAAGGTCCGCTCGTTCGCGAGGGTGAACCGGTAGTCGGGATCGGTTCCTACATCCCGGAGCGCAGGACGTCGTCGTGACATTGATCGGGCCTCCAGACCTGCTGCTGCTCCGACGTCGTGCCACCGGTCGACGCTGCTGCCCGGTCATCGTAGCCGCTGCTTTGTCCGGACACTTTCGTGGAGCGGTTGATCTGTGTGATATGTCCGGTAGCATCGTCCGGGCAATACTACATTTCTCATGATTTGTCGCCGAGGTGGACATGACCAACGGTCAGATGGCTCGGCCGGTCGATCGCTCCAATCCGCTACCACTGTGGGCCCAACTCGAGGCCGACCTCCGCAGGCGGATGCGGGCCGGCGCGTTCGACGAGCGGTTCCCCGGAGAGCACGAGCTCGTCAGCGCGTACGACGTCAGCCGGCACACGGTGCGCGACGCGCTGCGCAGGTTGCGGGATGAAGGCGTCCTGGAATCGAGCCGGGGCCGCGGGACCTGGCTGCGCAAGACGCGGATCGAGCAACCCCTCGGCGCCCTCTACTCGTTGTTCCGGTCGGTCGAGGCGATGGGTCTGGAGCAGCGGAGCATGGTGCGGGCGCTCGAGGTCCGGGTCGATGCGGCCGTCGCGAGTCGTCTCGGCAGGCCGGCGGCGACCGAACTCGTCTACCTCGAGCGCCTCCGGTTGGTTGACGGCGAGCCGCTGGCGCTGGATCGTGCGTGGCTGCCCCGGGCGATCGCGGGACCGCTGCTGGAGGCGGACTTCACCCATTCCGGCCTCTACGACGAGTTGGCCGGGCTCACCGGCACCCGGCTGACCGGCGGCAACGAGGTCATCACCGCGATCGTGCCCACTGCGGCGAACCGCAAGCTTCTCAAGGTCCCCGCCGGCATCGCGGCGCTCGAGGTGCGACGCCTGGGTTGCCTGCGCAGCCAGCCCGTCGAATGGCGCGAGACCCTCATCCGTGGCGACCGGTTCAGCGTGACCGCAGAATGGTCCGCCCAGGAGGGCTACCGCATGGGTGTCTCGGGTGGCGGGGTGATTTTCGGGCCGCCCGCTGGTGCGGAGCCGAGGTCCCGCCTGCCACGCACGAGAGTCCCACGGACGAACGGTCGGGCCTGACGACGCGCCCGGATACCCGCGAAGCGATCGTGACGGATACTCAGGCGGATCGCGTGCTGTCGTCGTAGCTCCCCGCCCGGGAGCCGCCCCGGTCGGTCGGGTGATGCAGAGCCGGCAGCAGCAGCGTGAACCTCGGCGGCGACGGTTGGCTGAGGAGGAGCCTGCCGCCTTCGGCCTCGGCCAGCGTGCGGGCCAGGGCGAGCCCGATGCCGTGGCCGTCTGCGGTCGGGGAACGGCGGACGAACAACAGCTCGGTCTGCGCGATACCGGTTCCCTCATCAGCCACATCGATGGCGAGTGCGTCGCCGGCGTCGCGCACCGTGATGGTGACTGCCCCGTCGCCGTGCCGGGTCGCGTTGTCCAACAACACGGTCAGGACCTGGCGCACCGCGGCGTTGGACGCGGCCCCGTCGGGGAGATGTGGGGGAAACACCACCCGCAGCGGACGACCGGCGGCCGCGAGGGGTCCGTTCCAGTCTTCGCGCATCTCGATGAGCAGATCGGCCAGATGGAGTGGTTCGGAGATTCGGGTGGTGTCGCGCGCGAGGGCGAGCAGATCGTCGATGGTGCGTTGCAGGCGGTCCGTCGAGTCGATTGCCGTCGTGATTGCGGCGCGCAGATCCTGGCCCGGCCCGTCGAGGGCTGTCTCCAGGCCCATGCGTAGCCCGGCGAGCGGCGTCCTGAGCTGGTGGGAGGCATCGGCGGAGAAGGCACGTTCGCGGGCGAGGATGTCACCGAGCCGTTCGGCGGTGCTGTCCAGCGCAACGCCCACCGCGTCGATCTCGGCGATGCCGACCCGATCGGTCCTGGCGCTGAAGTCACCGTCCCCGAGCCGTTTCGCGGTCCGGGAGAGCTCCTCGAGGGGGCGCGCCAGGTGAGCGCCCTGGCGTCGCGCGACCAACCACACGGTGGCGAGCGCGACTGCGCCGAGCGCCGCCATCAGAATCCAGACGATGCCGATCCGCTGGTAAGCCCCGATGCGTGGGGTCGCCACCCGGATCACCCCGACGGTCTCCCCGTCGTCTGCGACCGGCACCGCGACGAACAGGTCTCCGTCGGCCTCTCCGGACACGATCTCGCCGCCGAGTGCCGCACTCATCTCCACACCGGTCGTCGGCGGCCCGATACCGAGCGTGCGCCTGCCGGTCAGGTCGTAGAAGGCGACCCCGGATCCGTCCTCGACGTCCGGCAGTTCTCGGGGCGCCTGACCGCGGGCGAGATCGGCGGAGAGGGTGAGTGCGGTGACGTCGGCCGTGCGCTGGAGTTGGGATCGTTCGTCGGCGAGCAGGTAGTTCGCCACCACGGCGGCCAGCGGTAGGCCGAACAGGGCGATGGCCAGCACGGCGGCGATGACGGTCAACCCGACGATCCGCCCGCGCACTGGTCCCCCTCGACTGTGCCCGCCGACAGCGGGCCAGAGGTCAGCATGCCCGCTGACCGTCCCCGATGGTCGACCCGCCGTCGATTCCGCCGACGGCTCACCCTGCACCGACCCGGTGATCGCCCGGACGGCCCGGCGTCGCGTCCGGCCCACCGGGGACGGTCAGCGGCGCAGCCCGCGCAGCAGGCGGACGGTGCCGCCTGCGTCGAGATCCGGTAGATAGGCCCGGCCGATTGCGGTGGCGATCGCCGGAAGCGCCGCGGCGTCGGGGTAGGCCATGTGCAACGGGTGGTACTCGGGCTGGAACTTGGCCTTGAACGCCAGCAGCGACCGGAACCCGTAGACCGGCTCCAACGCCCGGCCCGACACGTCCAGCAGCCGTTGCAGCGCGTCGGGCTGCCCGCCGCGGTCCAGCCGCGCCAGTGGCGCACCGGAGAGGCTGAGCAGCTCCGCACCGTCGGCCTGGAACGTGAGGGCGGCCGAGGCGATGAGGAACTCCATCACCCCACGGAAGCCGCCGTCGCGGCGTCGCATGAAGTCCAGGGTCCACCCGATGATGGCGCCGTCGCGGTAGACGGGCAGCCAACTGGTCAATCCGTGCACGGTGCGGTCGGCGTCGACGGCGAGTACGCATCGGACGGCGTCGTCGGCCAGCTCGTCGAGACCGCCGAGGGTGAAGCCCATCTCGGGTAACCCCTTGTCGGCGACCCACTCCTCGGAGATCGCCCGGATCTGGTCGGTGAGGGCGAGTGGGGCGTGGCTGTAGGTGATCCACTCGGCGGTGATATCCGCCTTGGCGGCGTTGTTGAGCGCGCTGCGCACGTCCTGCCACTTCTTGCCGGTGAACGCGAGACCGGCCAGCGGCACCACGGTCTCCTCGGCCACCTGCAC
>JBKJPD010000388.1:0-2632 GCA_046595345.1 Pseudonocardia sp. | reverse complement strand
ACAGCAGTGGCTCGCCAACCTCAACGCCCGGCTCGGTGACCCCGCCCAAGGAGCCACACCATGACCGGCCACGAGCAGCACGTCGACACCATCGTCGTCGGAGGCGGGCAAGCCGGCCTGGCCGTCGGCCACCATCTCGCCGCCCGCGGCCGCGACTTCGTGATCCTCGATGCCCACGCCGAGACCGGGCAGAGCTGGCGCGATCGATGGGACCCGCTGCGACTGTTCACCCCGGCCGGGTTCTCCCACCTGCCCGGCATGAGGTTCCCTGCGCCCGCGCGGAGCTTCCCATCCAAAGACGACACCGCCGACTACCTGCAGGACTACGCCCGACAATTCGACCTACCAATCCTCCATGACACCTCCGTCGAGCGCGTCTCCCGAGCCGCCGACGACTCCAACTACGCCCTCACCGCGGGCACCCGCCGCTGGCGGGCCGACAACGTCATCATCGCCACCGGCGCCCACACCACCCCCCACATCCCGAACTTCGCCGGCGACCTCGACCCCACCATCACCCAGCTCACCGCCCGCGACTACCGCCGCCCCACACAGCTTCCGCCCGGGCCGGTGCTCGTCGTCGGGGCCGGCAACTCCGGCGCCGAAATCGCCCTCGACCTCCTCACACACCACCACCCGGTCTGGCTCGCCGGCCGCGACGTCGGGCACATCCCCACCCTCGGCAACCCCCTCTACCGGCTGATGCGCCACATCACCATCGATACCTGGCCGGGGCGACAGCTGATCCCGCTCGCCCGCACCAGCGGCGGCGACCCCCTCGGCAGGGTCACCCGACGCCAGCTCCGGTCTCCCGGCCTGCACCGCGTCCTACGGATCACCGACGCCCGATCCGGCCTGCCCGCCCTCGCAGACGGGCGCCTGCTCGAACCCGCCACCGTGATCTGGGCAACCGGCTACCGACCCGACTACTCCTGGATCGACCTGCCTGTCCTCGACACCGCAGGCCACCCGGACCACCACCGCGGCATCACGAGCCAGCCCGGCATCTGCTTCGCCGGCCTCCCGTTCCAGACGTCGTTCGCGTCCCACCTCATCGGCGGCGTCGGCACCGACGCCTCCGACCTCGTCGACCACCTGGCCGCCAGACCCCTTTCGGAGAGGGGTTGACACAGACATCCCAGGATCTTGAGTGTCAGGCGGCGAGAGCTTGGGCGTGGTGTGACCACGCGGTCGCTTCGTCGTAGCGGGTGCCGGTCTTGGGGCAGCCGTGCAGGATCCCGACGAGCCGGTTGGCGAGCTGCCGCAGGACGGCACTGTGGCTGGCGCCGCGGTCGCGGAGGCGGCCGTAGTAGGCGCGAGCACCCGGTGACCCCTCGAGCGCGGCGTAGGCCTGGGAGGCGAGTGCGTCGATGAGCCTGTCGTTGTGCACGAACCTGGCCAGGACCACTTTCCGTCTCCCGGAGGCTCGGGTGATCGGGCTCGTGCCGGCGTAGTTCTTGCGAGCTCGGGCGCAGGCGTAGCGGTCCTTCGCGTCGCCGAACTCGCCCAGGACCCGGGCACTGAGGATCGGGCCGAGACCCGGGCTGGGACTCGACGACCTCCGCGGCCCGGTGCTGGGCGAACTGCTCTTCGACGTGCTGGAGTATGGCGGCGATCTGCGGGTTGAGCACACGCAGGACGGCCACCGTGGACGTCACCGTGGCGGCGAAGGCGGCCGCCACCACCTCGGACTGCGTCAGCTGCGGGGTGCGCAGCGCGGCTTGGATGCCCGCAGCCTTCTCCGGGATGTCGCGCCAGGCGGGCGCGCTTGAGCGACGCGCTGATCTGGGCCACCGTGAGCCGGGCAGCCGACACCGGATCGGGCGCCTTGGCCAGCAGCTCCAACGTGTCCACAGCGTCCAAGTCCTTGAACGCCGCAAGCGCTGCGGGGAAGTACTCGCGCAGCGCATACCGCATCCGCTGGCAGTGCCGGGTTCGCTCCCAGATCAGCGTCTTGTGCGCTCGGGCCACGACCTTAACCGCCTCGACGCGTGAGCTGTCGCCAGCGGTCGGACGTAGCTGGTGGGAGTCAGTACGCACCATGTCAGCGAGCATGTGCGCGCCAGCGGCATCGCTCTTGGCCCCCGATACCGCGAGCCTGTCGCGGTATCGGGCAGCTTGCAACGGGTTGACCGCGAACACGGTGTAGCCGGCGCCGATCAGCGCCTGCACCCACGGGCCCCGGTCGGTCTCAATCCTGACCACCACCTCGAACGACTCGTCTGCCCCGACGTGCTCACCGATCAGCGCGTGCAGCCGAGCCATTCCCGCTACCCCTTCCGGCAGCCGGGCCTTGGCCAGTTTCCGTCCCGCGGTGTCCATCACCTCCACGTCATGGTGGTCTTCCGCCCAGTCATCGCCCACGAACAACCGCACCACGAGCCCGTCCTCTCCACACCGGTGTGCTTCAGCAGCCAGCGGGAGGACCGCCACGACCTCATCAACAGTGCTCACACCACGACCGAACGGGTGGGCGCGACATCCCAGCAGTGATCCAGTTCTCCCGACCACCGGGTGGGGCACGATCTGTGTCCAGGACTCGAAGTCCAGGGCACTACAGTGCTCACCACCCGACGGCCACCGGACCTGATCTTGCAAGATCGGGTCCGGCGAGTCTGATTAGGGCTCTCAA
>JBKJPD010000380.1:0-7761 GCA_046595345.1 Pseudonocardia sp. | reverse complement strand
TGGAGCCCCGCGTGACCCTGCTGACGGCGGGCGCGCGGGAGCTGCCGACCGCGCTGCTACTGCCATCCTGGTATGAACCCGGCACGTCACTGCCGGTGCTCATGGACCCCTACGGCGGCCCGCACGCCCAGCGCGTCGTCGCCGCCAGGGGGGCGCACCTGACCAGCCAGTGGTTCGCCGAGCAGGGCTTCGCCGTGGTCGTCGTCGACGGTCGGGGCACGCCGGGGCGCGGCCCGGCGTTCGAACGGGCCGTGCACGGCGACCTCGCCGCCCCGGTGCTCCAGGACCAGGTCGACGCCCTGCACGCCGTCGCCGCGCAGAATCCGGACCTCGATCTCACCCGCGTCGGGATCCGCGGCTGGTCCTTCGGCGGCTACCTCGCCGCACTCGCCGTGCAGCGCCGTCCCGACGTCTTCCACGCCGCCGTGGCCGGGGCCCCCGTCACCGACTGGGCGCTCTACGACACGCACTACACCGAGCGCTACCTCGGGCATCCCGCGGAGAACCCGGACGCCTACACCCGGTCGTCGCTGATCCCCGACGCCGCGAAGCTGACCCGGCCGTTGCTGCTGATACACGGCCTCGCCGACGACAATGTGGTGGTCGCGCACAC
This sequence comes from Pseudonocardia sp., assembly GCA_046595345.1. Taxonomy (GTDB): domain Bacteria; phylum Actinomycetota; class Actinomycetes; order Mycobacteriales; family Pseudonocardiaceae; genus Pseudonocardia. The sequence goes on along the minus strand of JBKJPD010000380.1, from coordinate 7,148 downwards.
GTTGCGGCTGAGTTCGGCGCTGCTCGCTGCCGGCCGTCCGCACAGCGTGCTGCCGCTCTCGGGCGTCACGCACATGACACCGCAGGAGATCGTCGCGGAGAACCTGCTGCTGCTGCAGGTGCAGTTCCTGCGCGACGCGCTCGGGGTGCCGGCGCGGCCCTGAGATCGCCTGCGCGTCGACGACCGGGTAGGCACGGTCCTCCCCGGCCAGGCCCGCCGCGCGAGGGCGGCATCCTGCAGATCCACTCCGTGCACGGACTTCACCAGGTACCGGTGCAGGGAACCGACAGCGCCGGGCGGGAATGGTCATGTGCCCTGTCGACCGGGTTCGGGCCCTCTGGCAGGCTGTCCCCGACGTCGATATCTGGCCCCCGAACCGGAGGACTGCCCGTGTCCAATGCAAAGCCCACCGTCGAGCCCCACGACGGCCCCGCCCCCACCGACCTGCTGATCACCGACCTCGTGGCCGGCGACGGCGCCGAGGCCTGCGCCGGGCAGACCGTCGAGGTGCACTACGTCGGGGTCGCCCACTCCACCGGCGAGGAGTTCGACGCGTCCTGGAACCGCGGCTCCACCTTCCAGTTCCCGCTCGGCGGCGGTCGCGTCATCGCCGGCTGGGACCAGGGCGTGGCCGGAATGAAGGTCGGCGGTCGCCGCAAGCTGGTGATCCCGCCGCACCTCGGCTACGGCGACCGCGGCGCCGGCGGGGCCATCAAGCCCGGCGAGACCCTGATCTTCGTGGTCGACCTCCTCGGCGTCTCCTGACACGAACCTGCCGGCCGGGACCGATCGGTGCCGAGGTGGACGCCCGCGCAGGCGGGCGGTGGCGCGGGCGTGCGAGGATCCAGTCATGATCTTGGAGATCGCCGACTTCGCTGTCCTGCCCGGAACCGACGAGACGTTCGCCGACGCCGTCCGGAAGGGAACCGAGTTGCTGTCCGCGACGCCGGGGTTCGTGAGCGCCCGGCTCACCCGCAGCATCGAGACGCCTACCCGGTTCGTGCTGCTGGTCACCTGGGACAGCGTCGAGAACCACACCGTCGGGTTCCGCGAGTCGGAGAACTTCACCCGCTGGCGGGAACTGATCGGCCCGTTCTTCGACGGCCCCCCGCGCGTGGAGCATTTCGACGATGTACTGACCCACCCCTGAGGGCGCGCTGAGAAGGGGCTGAGGACCGCTCCGCGGGCGGCGCGAGGTTCGCCTAACGTCATGTCGTGCCCCGATCCCTGGCTCGCCGGCTGGCAGCCGTCATCGCTCTCTCACTGGCCGCGGCCGCACTGCTCGTCGGACCGGCGAGCGCCGCCCCGACGGGCGGCGTCCGGGTCGAGGAGCAGCGCGTCACGGTGGCCGGTGGCCCCGGCGTCGCCGATCCCGTCGAGCTCGACACCACCCTCTACCTGCCCCCGACGACGCCCGCCCCCGCGGTGCTGGTGGCCCACGGCTTCGGCGGCAGCAAGGCCTCGGTCGACGCCGACGCACGTGATCTCGCCGCCCGCGGGTTCGTCGTGCTGGCCTGGTCGGCCCGTGGTTTCGGCGCGAGCACCGGCCAGATCGCCCTCGACTCACCCGACTACGAGGTCGCCGACGCCCGCGCGCTGGTCGATCTGCTCGCCACCCGCCCCGAAGTCACGCAGGACGGTCCGGGCGATCCGCGGGTCGGCATCACCGGCGGCTCCTACGGGGGCGCGATCTCGCTGCTGCTCGCCGGCTACGACCCGCGCATCGACGCCGTCGCGCCCGTGATCACCTGGAACGACCTCGGCCAGGCGCTGTTCCCCGACGCAGCGGCCCCGGCCGCTCCCCCCGTGGATACCCCCGCCCGCGGGGCATTCGCCCCCGACGGGGTGTTCAAGCGCGGCTGGGCCGGGGTGTTCTTCTCCGCCGGGCTCGCCCCCGGTCCGGCCGGCGGCCCGGTGACCGGCGGCCCGGTGACCTGCGGCCGGTTCACCGCGCAGGTCTGCGCCGCCTACACCGAGGCCGCGACGACCGGGCGCCTCTCCCCCGCCACCGCCGACCTGCTGCGGCGTTCGTCACCGTCCACCATCGCCGACCGGATCACCGCGCCCACCCTGCTGGTGCAGGGCGAGCAGGACACCCTGTTCGGGCTGGACCAGGCCGACGCCAACGCCCGCCAGATCGCCGCGGCGGGCGGCCCGGTAAAGGTGCTCTGGTACGCGGGCGGGCACGACGGTGCCCCTCCCGGGCAGGCTGTCCGCGACGCGATCGGCGACTGGTTCACCTTCCACCTCCGCGGAACCGGCACGGATCCCGGCGTCGGTTTCGGTTACGCCGTCGACAGCGGCGTGCGCACCACCGGGAGCACCCCCACCAGCCGGATGGTGGTCGCCCCCGACTACCCCGGCCTGGCCGGCAACCAGGGCGTGCAGACCGTGCAGCTCGGACTCACCGGCCCACCGCAGGTCGTCCTCACCCCCGCCGGTGGAAACCCCGCCGCGATCACGTCGCTGCCCGGCCTCGGCGGCGCGCTGGGCGCGCTGGGCGGCCGGTTGTCGGCGCTGACCGCCGAGCTGCCCGGGCAGTCGGCACAGTTCCGCACGCCCGCCCTCGACACCCCGCTGCTGCTCGCCGGCGCCCCACGCGTCGAGGTGTCGGTCTCGCGCGTCCCCGGCCAGCCCGCCCCCGACGACGCCGTCCTGTTCGCCAAGACCTTCGAGGTCTCCCCCGCCGGGCTGCGCACCCTGCTCGGCAGCGCGGTCGCCCCGTTCCGGGTGGCGGTGCCCGCCGACGGCACCCCGACCACGGTGAACGTGACACTGCCCGGGGTCGTCGCGCCGATCCAGGCGGGCAACAGCCTGATGATCTCCGTCGGCACCACCGACCAGGGCTACGCGGGCGGCACCGAACCTGCGGTGTGGCAGGTCGCCGCGACCGGCGGGCTCCGGATACCTGTGGTCCCCGGTACGGCGTTGACGGCCGATACAGTGCCGCTCGTCCCGGCGGTCGGCATCGCCGTCGTACTCGGGCTCGCTGCGCTTGGGACGGTGGTGGCCCGGCTGGTCCGCCGGCGGGGCACCGCGATCGCCGCCGAGCCCGATCCCGATGCGCCGCCGCTGGAGATCCGCGACCTCGCCAAGACCTACCGGGGCGGGTTCAGCGCGGTCAAAGGCGTGTCGTTCACGGTGCGGCGCGGCATGGTGCTCGGGCTGCTCGGCCCCAACGGCGCCGGTAAGACCACGGTGCTGCGGATGCTGATGGGCCTGATCCGGCCGACCGCCGGTTCGATCACCGCCTTCGGCCTGCCCGTCGGGGCGGGCGCGCCGGTGCTGGCGCGGATCGGGGCGTTCGTCGAGGGCCCCGGATTCCTGCCGCACCTCTCGGGTGCGGACAACCTGCGGCTGTACTGGGCCGCGACCGGCCGACCCACGGCCGAGGCGCGGCTCGACGAGGCCCTGGAGATCGCCGGGCTCGGCGCGTCGATCCAGCGCCGCGTCGTCACCTACAGCCAAGGCATGCGCCAGCGCCTTGCGATCGCCCAGGCCATGCTCGGGATGCCGGAGCTGCTCGTCCTCGACGAACCCACCAACGGGCTCGACCCACCCCAGATCCACGCGATGCGGGAGGTGCTGCGCCGCTACGCCGCGGGTGGGCGCACGGTACTGGTCTCCAGCCACCTGCTCGCCGAGGTGGAGCAGACGTGCGACCACGTCGTCGTCATGCACCACGGCAAGGTCGTCGCCGACGGCACCGTCGAGGACATCATCGCCGGTGCCGGGGCCGCCACATTCACCGTCGACGCCCCCGCGCGTGCCGCATCGGTACTCGGTGGGCTCGTCGGCGTCCACGCGGTGGAGGTCGACGGCGGTTCGGTACACGCCGAGCTCAACGGCACCCCCCGCGCGTCGGCGGTGCGGGCGCTCGTCACGGCCGGGGTCGACGTCGCATCGGCCGGGCCCCGGCGGCGCCTGGAAGACGCGTTCCTGCAGCTGGTCGGAGAGGACAGGGAACCGTGAGCGAACATGGGAGTGAACCGTCGGCACGCACGGACGATGCCTCCACCCGCACGGGCACCGTCGGCGAGCTGGCCGCCGGAGTGCCACAGGCCGCGTACCGGCCCGGCCGCACGCTGCCCCTGCGCGTCGAGCTCGTGCGCCAGCTCAGGCGCCGCCGGACGCAGGTGACGTTCGCGCTGGTGGGGCTGCTGCCGGTGATCCTGTGGGTGGCGTTCTCGCTGGCCCCCGCCGGCCCGCCCACCGGCTCGCTCAACCTCGTCGACCTGGCCAAGGGCAGCGGCGCGAACTTCGCGGTGTTCGCGCTGTTCGCGTCCGCGTCGTTCCTGCTGGTCGTGGTCGTGGCGCTGTTCTTCGGCGACACCGTGGCGTCGGAGGCGTCCTGGTCGAGCCTGCGCTACCTGCTGGCCGCGCCGATCCCACGGGCACGGCTGCTGCGGCAGAAGTCGATCGTCGCCGCGGCCCTGTCGACGGCGGCCCTGCTGCTCCTTCCGGTGGTGGCGCTCGTGGTCGGTGGACTGGCGTACGGGACGGGCGACCTCGTCAGCCCCACCGGCGAGTCGCTCACCTTCTGGGCGGGCGCGGGCCGGGTGCTGCTCGGCGCGCTCTACGTCGCGGTGCAGCTGAGCTGGGTAGCCGGGCTCGCGATGCTGCTATCGGTGAGCACCGACGCGCCGCTCGGCGCGGTCGGTGGCGCCGTGATGGCGTCGATCGTCTCGCAGATCCTCAACCAGATCACTGCGCTGGAGGGCCTTCGCGACTACCTGCCCACCCGCTTCTCCACGGCGTGGTCGGATCTGCTCGCCGACCAGGTGGACTGGGGCAACATGACGCGCGGGGTGTTCTCGGCGCTGACGTACGCGGTCGTGTTCGGTGCACTGGCGATCTGGCGCTTCCACCGCAAGGATGTCGTCAGCTGACGGCGGGCTATCGCAGCCGCTTGGACCAGCTCGCCGCGGCTGACGTCCGCGTCTCCTGCCGATTCCGCCACTCCAGCCACATCAGCACGTAGAGCAGCACCGTGAACCACACGTAAGTGCTGCCGACGACCTGCTGCGTCGCGGTCCAGGCCAGCTCCCGGCCACCGGCCCGCGGCAGGTCCTGCTGGTGCGGCGCGATCACGAACACCCACCCGGCGACGGCGGTGACCGCGGTCCACGCCGCCGATCGGGTGCGCCACGCCGTGGCCGCCGCGACCAGCAGTGCGGGGGCGATCCAGACCCAGTGGTGCGACCACGACGTCGGCGACACCAGCAGCGCCACGCCCGCGGTCGCCACGAGGGCGAGTGGCGCGGGGGCCCGCCGGATCACCGGTGCCGCCAGTCCGAGCAGCGCGGCCGAGAGCAGCAACCAGCCCACGGTGCGCGCCGGGCCGTCGACCCCGGCTCGCACGAGGACCGCCTGGAACGTCTGGTTGGTGAAGAACGGCGACCCGCTCACGCCGCCTGCCGGGTTGCCCAGCCAGAACGTCAACGACGACCCGGGGGCCACGGCGAAGCCGATCGCCGTGGCCACTACACCCGACCCGGCGGCGACGGCGGCGGACCGGTAGTCGCGGCGAAGCAGGAAGTAGAGGACGAACGCGGCCGGTGTCAGCTTGATCGCCGCGGCGATGCCGATCAGCATTCCGCGTGGCCACTTCGGGCGCTCGACCAGGCAGTCGAGCGCGACGAGCGCCATGAGCAGCAGGTTGATCTGCCCGAACTCGATGGTCTGCAGCACCGGCTCCAGCGCGAGCGGCGGCCCGCCGAGGACCGGATTGTCGAAGTCGATGGCCCGGCCCGGCTGCACCGCCAGTGCCAGTGGCAGCGCGATCGACGCCACCGACAATGCGCCGCCCAGGCCGCCCGACGGCCAGAGCCGCCGCGCCACGATGTAGAGGGTGGCCCCCAGCGACAGCACGGACAGGGCCAGCATCCCCGCCCACGCGACGATCCACGGCACCACCGCCAGCGGTACCATCAGCAGCGCCGCGAACGGCGGGTAGATGAACGGCAGCACGATGTGTGCCGCCGTCTCGGGCAGCGGGCCGTACATGTCGCCGCCACCGAGCCAGGCCTGCACGCCGAAGCGGTAGACCTCCAGGTCGATGTGCCGCCCGCCCGTGTGCACCACCAGCCCGACGAGGACCAGCACCAGCAGCGGCAGCGTGACCGGAAGGACCCGGCTCGGCGCACGAAGCTGCGTCAACACCCATTCCTGTGCGCGCCCGCCTGCCGATGACGGACCCGTCACGGTCACCGTCTCATCCTCCGTCCGGCCGTCCATCCTCCGTCACGGTAATCGGCGCCCGGTTGAGCTCCGGAAGGGGCCGGTCGGAGCAAACGGAGATGCGCGGCCGACTACCGGATACCGGCCGCGTCCATGCCGCGGAGCTCCTTCTTCAGGTCTGCGATCTCGTCCCGGAAGCGCCCGGCGAGCTCGAACTTGAGATCACGCGCCGCGGCCAGCATCTGGTCGGAGAGCTGTTGGATCAGATCGGCCAGCTCGGCACGCGGCATCGTCGAGACATCCCGCCCGGTGAGGACGCCCGAGCTGGCACTGATGCGCCCTGGCTCGCCGGTGGCCCGCTTGCCGCGCGATTGGTTGCGCCCCGACCCCCCGACCTGGACCGCACCGTCGGTGGCTCCGGTGTCTGCGGCCTCCCGGTACACCTGCTCCAGGATGTCGGTGATCTTCTTTCGCAACGGCTGAGGATCGACCCCCATCGCCGTGTTGTAGGCCACCTGTTTCACCCGTCGGCGGTCGGTCTCGTCGATGGCGTGCCGCATCGAGTTGGTGATCTTGTCGGCGTACATGTGCACCTCCCCGGAGACGTTGCGGGCGGCGCGGCCGATCGTCTGGATCAACGAGGTGCCCGACCGGAGGAAGCCCTCCTTGTCTGCGTCGAGGATGGCCACCAATGACACCTCCGGCAGGTCGAGACCCTCGCGGAGCAGGTTGATGCCGACCAGCACGTCGTACTCACCGAGGCGGAGCTGGCGCAGCAGTTCGACCCGGCGCAACGTGTCGACCTCGGAGTGCAGATAGCGCACCCGGATGCCGAGCTCCAACAGGTAGTCGGTGAGGTCCTCGGCCATCTTCTTCGTCAACGTGGTGACCAGTACCCGCTCGTCACGTTCGGCGCGACCGCGGATCTCGTGGACCAGGTCGTCGATCTGGCCCTTGGTCGGCTTGAC
>JBKJPD010000294.1:0-6927 GCA_046595345.1 Pseudonocardia sp. | reverse complement strand
GGTCGACCAGCCAGGAACGCAGGTCGGGCCCGTACTCGGGGTTCTCCAGGGCGAAGTCGACGAACGCGCGGACGTAGCTGCCCGGGTTGCCCAGGTCGTGGCGGCCCCCGCGGTGCACCACGACGTGGACCGGGTGCCCCTCGTCGATCAGCAGCGCGACGGCGTCGGTGAGCTGCAGCTCGCCGCCCGCGCCGGGGGTGATGCGGTCGAGCGCGTCGAAGATCGCGACGTCGAGCAGATAGCGCCCGGCCGCCGCGAACGTCGACGGCGCCTGGTCCGCAGGCGGCTTCTCGACCATCCCGTGCACCTGTTTGACGTCCGGGTCGTCGGTATCGGTGACGTCGAAGACGCCGTAGGCGGAGATCTCCTCGCGCGGGATGTCGAAGGCGCAGAGCACGCTGCCGCCACGCTCGGCGCGGACGTGGGCCATCGTGGCGAGCACGCCGGACGGGAGCACGAGGTCGTCGGGGAGCAGTACGGCGAAGCACTGTTCGTCCGGGCCGATGGCTCCCCGTGCGCAGCCGACGGCGTGGCCGAGTCCGAGCGGCTCGTCCTGGGTGACGGTCCGTACGGCGATCAGCTCGTGTGCCCGGCGCACCTTGGCCACCAGCGCGTCCTTGCCGCGGGCGGCCAGCGTCTTCTCCAGCTCGGACGAGTCGGCGAAGTGCGCCGCCACCGCGTCCTTGCCCGGCGAGATGACGATCAACAGCTGCTCGGCGCCCGCCTCGGCGGCCTCGGCGGCCACCAGCTCGATGCCGGGCGTGTCGACGACGGGCAGCAGCTCCTTGGGCACCGTCTTGGTGGTCGGGAGGAACCGGGTGCCCAGGCCGGCGGCCGGGACGACGGCGGAGCGGAACTGAGGGGGCGCACTCATGGTCGGGCAGCCTATCGGCGCCGGTAGCGTGCCACTGTGACGGCACGCGCAGGGACGGCACGCAGAGACGATGATCCGGCCGGCGTGCCGGCCGCAAAGGACGCGTGGCGCCGCCGCCTGCTGGCGGCTCGGCGGGCCTTGCCCGCGGCGGTCCGGGCCGCCCGGGCCGCGTCGCTCACCATCGGCGTGCTGCGGCTGGCGTCCGGGCTGTCCGGCCCGGTCTGCGCCTACCTCCCGATCGGCACCGAGCCCGGCTCCCCCGCCATGCTGGACGCCCTGCGGGCCGCGGCCCACGAGGTGCTGCTCCCGGTGGTGCCCGCGATTCCCGGCCCGCTCGACTGGGCGCGCTACGACGGCTCGCTGGAAGCCGGCCCACTCGGGCTGCGCCAACCCACCGGACCCCGCCTGGGGCCCGACGCCATCAGCGGGGCGGCGCTGGTGCTGGTCCCCGCGCTGGCCGCCGACCATGCCGGGCGACGACTCGGCCGCGGCGGCGGGTTCTACGACCGCACGCTGCCCCTCGCCGCGCCCGGAACCCCGCTGGTGGTGCTGCTCAACGACGAGGAGCTGGTGGACGAGGTCCCTGCCGAGCAGCACGACCGTCGCGTCACGGCCGCGCTGCTCACCGGGGCGGGCCTCACCACGCTGGGGAACAGTTCATGAGCGTGACAGGTTATGGTTGGCACTCTCTGTGTGTGAGTGCCAGATAGCGGAGGATCACGTGCCGACCTACCAGTACGCCTGCACCGCCTGCGACCACCGGTTCGATGCAGTGCAGTCCTTCACCGAGTCCTCCCTGGCGGAGTGCCCGGAATGTCCGGGCGCGCTGCGCAAGGTGTTCTCGTCGGTGGGGATCGTCTTCAAGGGCAGCGGCTTCTACCGCACCGACAGCCGAGCCGGCGCGGGTAGCACCGTGGCGAAGGGCGAGAGCAAGAGCGAGTCGAGCAGCTCCGACAGCTCGTCGAAGAGCTCCGACGGATCATCGAAGAACGGCTCGTCGGACGGCTCCTCGAAGGGCTCGTCCACGGGCTCGTCGAAGGGCAAGGAGGGGGCGTCGAGCTCGAGCAGCAGCTCCGGTTCGAGCTCCTCCAGTAGCAGCACGCCTGCTGCCGCCGCATCCTGACGGTCGGTTGTCCCCATCGCGGGTCGGTTGTCCACAGGTTCGGTGATCGCCGACCGCTGACCGTCCCCGCGATCTAGCGTCGATCCCATGACCGACGCCCGGCTCACTCCCCGCCTGCTCGACCGCGTCGGTGGCGTGCTGACCGGGCCGGGATGGCGCCGGGTCGTGATGATCCGCCGAGTGGCCGCCGCGGGTCTGGTCATCCTCGCGCTGGTGCTCGCGGTGACCCCCCGGTCAGGATCCGTCGGGGTGATGGTCGTCGTGGCTGCAACCGATCTCACGGCCGGTTCGACCGTGCGGCCGGGCGATCTCGCCGTCCGCGAATGGCCCACCGAGCTCGTGCCCGGCGGCGCCGTCCACGACCCCGCGACCGCCCAGGGCCGGGTGCTGGTCGGGGCGGCCCGTGCGGGCGAAGCACTCACCGATGTCAGGCTGCTCGGCGCCGATCATTTCGCTACCGCACCCTCGGCGGCCGGACCCGACGGCGCGGCCGTACCCGTCCGGCTGGCCGACGCGGGCGTTGCCGCGCTGCTGGTGCCCGGCAGCCGCGTCGACGTCGTCATGGTCGGCGAGCACACCGACCGGCCCGTCGTCCTCGCGGGGGACGCCATCGTGCTGGCCGTGCTGGAACCGGAATCGGGGTCCCGCGGACGGCTGGTCATGGTGGCGATGCCCCGCGACATCGCAACGCGGGTGGCCGCGGCGGCGCTCGCCGATCAGGTCGCCGTTACTCTCCGCTAGCCAGCACATCCGTCGGAGAGGAAGCGATGATCAGGGGTTTCAAGGACTTCATCATGCGCGGCAACGTCGTCGACCTCGCCGTCGCCGTGGTGATCGGCGCGGCGTTCGGCACCATCGTCACGGCGTTCACGGCGAAAATCATCCAACCGCTGATCAACGCGGTCACCCCGGCGAGCAGCCAGGGCCTCGGCGTACAGATCGACGGCGCCAAGGCCAGCACCTACATCGACTTCGCCGCGCTGATCGGCGCCGCACTGAACTTCGTCATCATCGCCGCGGTGGTGTACTTCGTCATCGTCCTGCCGCTCAACGCGCTGAAGGAACGGCGCACGCGCGGCGAGGAAGCCGGTCCGGCCGAGCCCACCCACGTCGAGTTGCTCATCGAGATCCGCGACCTGCTCCGCGAGCAGCACACGATCCCAGGCGGAGGCGCTCAGTCCCGGTCGTGATGGGGTGGCCGGTTCGCGAGCAGCTCGTCCTCGCCGGCGCCGGGGGCGCGGTCCTCACGATCGTCGCGCTCATCACCGGTAGTAGTCGGCAGCAGGTCGCCGAACACCGCGTCGAGACGGCGACGCAGCGCTTCAGGGGTCGACTCGTAGTCAGGCTCGGGGTCCATCAGTCCAGCCCGGACAGCTCCGAGATGACGTGCGCCACGAGCGGGGTGAGGGTGGCCATGCCGTCGCGCACCGCCGCGCGCGACGGCGCGAGGTTCACCACGAGCGTGCTGCCCGACACTCCGACGAGGCCGCGCGAGAGACCCGCGTCCACCGCGCCCGCGGCGAGCCCGGATGCGCGGATGGCCTCGGCGATGCCGGGGATCGGCCGGTCGAGGACGCCCGCGGTGGCATCGGCGGTGACGTCCCGGGGCGATACACCGGTGCCACCGACGGTGACCACGAGGTCGACGCCGCCGATCACGGCGGTGTTGAGCGCATTCCGGATGGCAACCGGATCGCCGGGGACCACCACGACGGCGTCCACGACCAGGCGGGCCTCCTCGAGCAACTCCACGACCAGTGGCCCGATGGAGTCCTGGTGTTCGCCGTTCTTCACCCGGTCGTCGACGACCACGACGAGTGCCCTACCGATCTGGGGTGGCGCGATCTCCATGTGCTCACCGTAGCGGGAAGAACACCGGCCATCGTCACCCCGGGCTAGCCTTCCCGGGTGCGCATTCTGATCACGGGCGGCGCGGGCTTCATAGGCTCGCACATCGCCGACCGGCTGGCCGCCGACGGCCACGACCTGATCCTCCTCGACGCCCTGCTCCCGCAGGCCCACGGCGCCGCCGGCGCGCCCCCGTGGACCGCGGACCACGAGTTCGTCGACGGCGACGTCCGCGATGCGCAGGTGCTGGCGCGGCTGCTTCCCGGCGTCGAGGCGGTGTGTCACCAGGCGGCGATGGTCGGGCACGGCGTCGACCCGTCCGACGCGCCGCTCTATGCCACCCACAACGACTACGGCACCGCCGTGCTACTCGCCGCGATGCACGCGGCGGGCACCCGGAAGCTGGTGCTGGCCGGGTCGATGGTCGTCTACGGCGAGGGCCGCTACGACTGCGCCGAACACGGCACGGTGCGGCCGGGCCGGCGCCGGGCCGCCGACATCGACGCCGGGCAGTTCGAGCCGCCCTGCCCGGTCTGCGGAAAGCCCCTCGAACCGGGGCTGGTCGGTGAGGACGCCCCGCTCGACCCGCGTTCCACCTACGCCGCCACCAAGCTCGCGCAGGAGCACCTGGCGGCGGCGTGGGCGCGCCAGACCGGCGGTTCGGTGTGGTCGATGCGCTACCACAACGTCTACGGCCCGCGGATGCCCCGCGACACCCCCTACGCCGGGGTCGCGTCGATCTTCCGCTCGGCGCTGGAACGCGGCGAGGCCCCCCTCGTCATGGAGGACGGCCGGCAGCGTCGCGACTTCGTGCACGTCACCGACGTGGCGCAGGCCAATGCGCTGGCACTGGGCGCCGACGCGGGAGAGGGTGTGCTCGTCCCGGTGAACGTCTGCTCCGGCGAGCCGCACACGATCGGCGACCTGGCGTGGGCCCTGTCCGAGACGATCGACGGCCCCTCGCCGGTGGTGGTGGGCGGCGCCCGGCCCGGCGACGTGCGGCACGTGGTCGCCGATCCGGCCCGCGCGAGCACGCTGCTGAACTTCCGCGCGCAGGTGAGGTTCGCGGACGGCGTGAGGACCTTCGCAACAGCCCCCCAACGCGCCCCCGTCGACGGGGGCGCCCATCAGGCCACCGATACCTCGATCTTGTGGTAGCCGGTCGCACCCATGGGGACTATGCCTCGCTCGTCCGCCGTCTGCAGCTGGCCCGTTCGGTCGGTCATCCGCACCACCAGCGTCGTCGCGCCGGGTGCGGTCGGCCGCCAGTCGTAGCTCCACAGCGCCCACGACAGCATCGTGCCGGGGTAGGTGATCGTCGCATCCGACCAGGTGCTGCCCCCGTCGACGCTGACCTCGACGCGCGACACGCCCCTGTTCCCACCGAGCGCGACACCCGAGAGCACCGTGGTGTCGGCGAGTCGCACCTGGGAGCCCGAGGCCTGGCCGGTGAACTTCGAGCGGTTCGGCACCTCGAAGTGGGGGCCCCAGCCCTGCGTCTCGTAGAACCCCTTGGCCTCCTCGGTGACCACCTCGACATCAGTGATCCACTTGAGGTTCTTCTCCCCGAACATGCCGGGGACGACCAGCCGGGCCGGATAGCCGTGCCGCTGCGGCAGCTCGACTCCGTTCATCCGGAAGGCCAGCAGCGTGGTCGGGTCGAGCGCCTTCTCGATGGAGAACGTGTCGGTGAAGCCGTCGACGGCGGTGAGCAGCACCTCGACGGCGTCGTTCGACGGGCCCGCTGCGTTGATCAGGTCGGCCAGCGGGATACCGGTCCACATCGCGTTGGCCATCAGCCCGTCACCGACACCGTTGCTGATGCACATCAACGTGGTCTCCTGCGTGACCTGCGGCATCGCGAGCAGCGCGTCGAGGTTCCACGACTGCGCCGAGTTCACGGCACCGTCGACGCCGAAGCTCCAGTTCGCCGGGTTCACGCGGGGGTCCGCGACGTTCTTGGTCACCGTGTAGAAGGCCTCGTTGGACGTGATCGGGCTGATCAGCGGGCCGACGACCCGAAGGCCGTCGTAGGAGAACGAGGCGCGCCGGTACAGCTCCGTGCCGAGCGCGCCGGTGGCTGCGGCCAACCCGATCCCGACGACACCTACTCCACCGCCGACGAGTAGTGACCGGCGCCCGACCGACAACGGATCTGGCTCGGCGACCGGGCGGGGCGCGGGAAGGGTCCCGCCGCCAGCCGTCCCGGGTTCCTCCTCGGCCGGGATCTCGACGACGGTGGCCGGGAAGGCCCCCAGCAGCCGCAGCACCACCCCGATCACGACACCGAGCAGCCCGAAGGTCACCGCCATCGTGACGATCGTGATCACGCGGCCCGGGCCGGGGCCGAAGCCGACGTAGCTGGTGGACAGAATCGGCCACAGCACGGCGGTTGCGGCCAGGAACAGCAGCGTGGTCAGGACGGCCAGCAGGCGCCGGCCGCGGCGGGCCGAGGTGCGGGCGGCGAACGCCACCGCCACCGCGATGCCGATGCCGACGACGAGCTGCCCGCTCGTGCCACCCAGGATGCCGGCCTGCTTGAGCTGGTTGTAGCCGCCGAACGTGCCGAACAGCCCGAAGAACTGGTCGATGGTCAGCAACGGGGCGACCCGGTCGCCCACGAGTTCGGCCGGGGGCGAGACACCGAGTAACAGGCGGGCGAGCCCTTGGAGGGTGATCAGGGAGAGGCCGCCGACAAGACCGGCGATGACACCGCGGCCGATCGGAACGAGAACTGGGCGCATGCCACTAACGCTAGGGCTGCAAAACCCGGGATACGCCATCCGGTAGGTTCGGCACCGCTCCGTCAGCGGTCGGTGGGACCTGCCGTGTATGGAATCTCAGGGCCATCGGCATGACGTCACCGTCAGGCTGTGCGGCCACCGGTTGGTTAGGCGATTCAGCAGGCGGTACGCCCGGAATGGCTTTATGTTTATGATCATGGGTGACCTGATCGACGTGATCCTGCCGTGCCTCGACGAGGCACAGGCGCTCCCCGGAGTGATCCGCGCGCTCCCTCCGGGTTTCCGTCCGCTCGTGGTCGACAACGGCTCGACGGACGGCACGCCGGAGATCGCGGCAG
>JBKJPD010000181.1:0-3909 GCA_046595345.1 Pseudonocardia sp. | reverse complement strand
ACCTCGCGGGTCAGAGTGCCGGTCTGCAGGTCCAGCACCCGCTCGTGGCGGCGCAGCTGCCCGTAGCGCAGGTCGAACGGCTCGTCCTCCACCAGCAGCCGGATCAGCTTGCCGTTGGTGACGTTGATGATCGTCTGGCCGGACTCGGGGTAGCCGTAGCCGCCCTCGGCATACGGCAGCGGGCGGCGTTCGTAGAACGAGTTGAGGTAGGTACCCGGCATCGAGTGCGGCTCGCCCTCGTCAAGGTTGCCGCGCAGGCCGATATGGCCGTTGGACAGCGCGAACACCGACTCCACCTGGCCCAGTGCATCCAGGTCGAGCCGCGGCTCGCGGACCACCCACGGTTCGACGGTGAACGCGCGACCGGGATCGGGACTCATGCTGAACCATCCGGAAGCTCGTGCCCGAGAAGCTCGGCAAGGTCGGCGACGACGACGTCGGCACCGTGTTCGCGCAGCTTGTCCGCGTGGTCGAGCCGGTCGACGCCGACCACGAACCCGAAGCCACCCGCCTTCCCCGACTCGACACCGGCCAGCGCGTCCTCGAACACCACCGCATGGACCCGATCGACGCCGAGGTCCGCCGCCGCGGCGAGGAAGGTGTCGGGCGCGGGCTTGCCGGGCAGGCCCCGCGCCTTCGCGCTGACCCCGTCGACGCGGTGGTCGATGTACTGCGCGAGCCCGGCGACCTCGAGCACCTGCTCCGCGTTGGCCGAGGACGAGACGACGGCCGTGGCGAGGCCGGCCTCGCGCACCGCCTTGAGGTAGCGCACCGATCCGGGGTAGACCTGCACCCCGACCGTGATGATCTTCTCCTGGACCATCGCGTTCTTCTTCGTCGACAGCGCGTGGACCGTTTCGGCGTCCGGGTCGTCGCCGGGACCGCCCTCAGGCAGCTCGATGCCGCGCGAGCGCAGGAACCCACGGGTGCCGTCCTGCCGGGGCCTTCCGTCCACATAGGGCCCGTAGTCGCTCTTGACGTCGAACGGGACGAACGGGGCGCCGTCGCGCTCAGCGCGGGTTCGCAGGAAGTCGTCGAACATCTGCTTCCAGGCTGCGGCGTGGACGCCGGCCGTGTCAGTCAGGACACCGTCGAGATCGAAGAGGCACGCGCGGGTGCCGTCGGGGAGACCGAGCATGCGCGCACGGTACCCACCGCGCCGGGAAGTGCGGAGCCAGGCCGATCACCGTGGAATCGAATCCGGCAGGTCGATCACCGTGGGCACACCCGCCCCGCCGACCACGGTGAGAACGCACCCACGTATCCCCGGCTCCGCGGTGACGATGAGGACGCCGCCCTGCGGTCGGGGCTCGATGTCGCGTTGCACCGCGTCACGCACGGCACCCAGTACCCGCAGCGGCGTCACAGCTACCCCGTGCAATGTGGCGTCGACGTGCAGTTCCACCCGCAGCCGCTTGCCGAACCGGGCCTGTTCGAGCTGGAGGTAGCCGCGCACCGCGTCCAGCTCCCGGCCCAGCGTGGTCGTGGCGTCGCCGGGGTGGTCCGCGGCCCGGGACAGATCGGCGAACCTGAACAGCAGCTCGCTGGCCCGCGCGGGATCGGTCCGGATCAGGGCCGCGATCGTGTTCAGCGCGTTGTACACGAAGTGTTGCTCCAACCGGCGGGTCTCGACGGCGGGGGCGGGCGTCTCGACCGGTGTGGGAGCAGCCGGCGGCTCGGGTGCGACGACCAGAACGGGTGCGACGGGTGCGACGGACGCGACGGGGTCGGCAGGCCGGACGGGGTCGGCCACCGCCCCGGCCGGTGTCACGGCCCCGTGGGGCGGCGGCCCGGGCGGGCGGGCCCATCGCGACTCGTCGATGCTGTCGAGATCCACCGGTACCCGATCACCGGGCCCGGGGTCGACCAGGCCCCGCCAGTGCGGCAGCCGCAGCCGCCCGTCCGCGGCGAAGCCGGTGGACTCGACGAGGCCGATGAGCTGCGGCAGCACCCAGATCGCGCCGCACCCGGCGGCTGCGGGAACGGCGTTCACGAACGGCGACCCCGCCGAGGTGATCTTCCGCATCGTCGCGATCAGCGGCCGCTGATCCCCAGCGACCCCGACCCGGCCCATGTAGTGCAGCCCGTAACCGGCCGGCACCCCGAGCAGCAGGCTTCCGATCACCTCCGGGCGGGCCGGGTCGGTGGGTGTCCATCCGCCGACGACGACCTGACGGGTCCGCGGCACCGGCACCGTCAGCCACAGCGGGGAGCGCCCGCCGGGCATGTAGCGCGAGCCCAGGTGCCGCGCGTGCAGCGCGTCCACGCCCTTGGAGTCGGCGATCCGGAGCATCGTGGCCAACTCGGAGACGGGCAACGGCGAGGTCGTCCAGACCGGGGCCGTGTCGAACCCGAGCCCGTCGAGCAGCGCCCGCCGGTCGCGGTAGGGAAGGTCGACGGTGCTGTGGCCGTCGAGGAAGAGCAGGTCGGCGACCTGGAAGTCGACGGGGGTGTCCCGGATGAGCTGTTCACTCGGGTGCGAGCGGCCGCTGCGGCGCTGAAACTTCCGGGGGCGGAGGGCATGTTCCTGCCCGCGCGCGACGATCGTCCCGTCGAGTACCATCCCCCGCGGCGGGCACCGCTCCTCCATAGGCGCCGCGAGCTCGGGATAGGCGGCGGTCACCGACACGTCACCCGAGCTCAGCAGCCGCGTCCGGCGGCCCGGCTCGATGTAGGCGATGCACCGGTGCCCGGTCCAGGCGAACTCAACGACCCAGTCCGGCCCGGTCGGCGGCCGGCCGGAGCCCGCGGAGACCTGCATGGGCGTCACGAGATCGGGCACGCTGCCCGAGGTCCCCGTCACGGCGCCCACGGTAGTACCCCGACCGACCTGCGGCCGCCCTCACATGGGGGTGGGACGATCGGGGCACCATGACGCTCACCGACCGCCTGCCGCCCACTGTCAACTCCGCTCGGGCGGACTCCCCCGACGCCCTGGTCGAGGCCTTCACCGAGTGGGCCTACGAGGAGCAGGGCCTGTCGCTCTACCCGGCCCAGGAGGAGGCGCTGCTGGAGCTCGTCACCGGCAGCAACGTCATCCTCTCCACCCCGACCGGATCCGGGAAGTCGCTGGTCGCCGTGGCCGCCCACGCGGCGGCGCTGCAGCGCGGGCAGCGCACGTTCTACACCGCGCCGATCAAGGCGCTGGTCAGCGAGAAGTTCTTCGCACTCATCGACGTGTTCGGCGCCGACAAGGTCGGCATGCTCACCGGTGACGCCGCGGTGAACGAGAAGGCGCCGATCATCTGCTGCACCGCGGAGATCCTGGCCAACATCGCGCTGCGCAGCGGCCGCGAAGCCGACGTGGGCAGCGTCGTGATGGACGAGTTCCACTTCTACGCCGACCCGGACCGCGGCTGGGCCTGGCAGGTGCCGCTGATCGAGCTGCCGCAGGCGCAGTTCCTGTTGATGAGCGCCACGCTGGGCGACGTCGCCTTCTTCAAGGAGGATCTGGCCCGCCGGACAGGCCGCGAGACCGCAGTGATCACCTCGGTGGAGCGGCCGGTGCCGCTGCTCTACCGCTACGTGCACTCGCCCCTGCACGAGACGATCACCGAACTGCTGGAGACCCACGAGGCACCGGTCTACGTCGTGCACTTCACTCAAGCGTCAGCGGTGGAGCGGGCGCAGACGCTGATGAGCGTCAACATCACGGGAAAGGAGGACAAGGCGGCGATCGCGGACGTGATCGGGAAGTTCCGGTTCACCTCAGGGTTCGGGAAAACCCTGAGCAGGCTGGTCCGCCACGGCATCGGCGTACACCACGCTGGGATGCTCCCCCGCTACCGGCGCCTCGTGGAGACCCTCGCCCAGGCCGGGCTGCTGCGGGTCATCTGCGGCACCGACACCCTCGGCGTCGGCATCAACGTGCCGATCCGCACGGTGATGATGACCAGCCTCGCCAAGTAC
>JBKJPD010000133.1:0-4293 GCA_046595345.1 Pseudonocardia sp. | reverse complement strand
AGCAGTCGGGCAGCTGGGCGCGGGTGATCTGGTACCACGGCCCCAGGATGGTGGCGACCCAGCCGCCCAGGGCGTCCCACGCCGCGGTGGCCTCATCCACGGTCAAGCTGGGCCAGTGCACGGGCCGGTTCGCCGCCGCCGCGCCGCCGGCCGTGTCCAGGGCATCCACCCGGCCGCGTAGCTCCGCGATGCCGTCGAGGCTGTCATCGATGCGGGGCAGGGCCTGGGCGAGCAGCCCGGCCGACTCCGACACGTGCCCGGCCAGTTCCTCGAGGCGGCGGTGCGTGGCGGCCTGCGCACGTCGCATCCGCGCGTCCAGCTCGGCCACCGCCCCGTCGCGGGCACTGCGCCGCCCGCCCCCGCCCGGCGTCGAAGCGCCAGGGTCTTCGGCGGTCGGACTGTCCTGGATCGGGTCACCATTCACGGCTGCTGGTCCTTGTTCAGATTCACCGGGTCGGCCAGCTCGCGCGGGTCGAGCACGACGCGGTCGCGGGCAACGCGGCGGTAGCCGGGTTCGAACTCCACTACGGCGGGGTGGCGGGCCAGGCCGAGGACGTAGGCGTGCCAACGGGGCATGTTCGCGATGATGTCGCCCCCGATCACCGGCTCGCGGGTCCGGGTGGTCGATGTGGACTGCGAGAGTCTGCCGTCATGGCCGGTGGAGATCCCGTCACTCTCGCGGGCTACCCAGCGTTCCCCACCCAAGTACGACAAGTCGCGCAGGTCGTTGGGGTTCGCCACCCCAGGGAGGATGATCTTGGTGGGGAGGTTCTCCCAGATCACGTCTGCCGCGTCGCGTCCCCACGTGGTCGAGAACTGGGCCAGAGACTGCACGACCGCGCACACGGTGATGCCCCAGCCGCGCGAGTCCGCGGCCCACCGGTCCAATGGCACAGGGGTGATGTTGGCGACCTCGTCGAGCAGCATTGCCAACGTGGTGGGGAGCCGCCCACCCGGGTAGCAGGCGGCGATGCGCTGCGCCTCGTCGAACATGTACTCCGTCAACGCCGTGAGCAGCGGCGCCAAACGCCGGTCACCGGCCCCGCCGACGAGGTAGAGGGTTCCGGCGGAGGCGAGGAAGTCGTGCACGTCGAACCCCTCCCCCGGCTTGGGCCGGCACGCCGCCGCGACCAGCGGGTTGTCCATGAATCCCACACACGAGGTGACCGTGGCGAAGTAGCCCGTCCTGGTGTTCGCACTGGCCGACAGATGGGTGCGCAGGGTCGCGACCCAGCCGGGTGGCACCTGCGCGGTGTGCTGGCCGAGGATGGACAGCGGTCCGGGGTCGTCGGGGTTGTTGGCCCAGTACATGACCGCGGTCATGTCGCGCCCGGCCAGCGCGGCGGCCATCAGGTAGCAGCGGATGATCTCCTGTGCCTTCTGTGCCCAGAATTCGGCCCGCTCCCCCGTCCCGCCCGGGCCGCCGCCGCCACGCACCAGCGCCCACGCGCGGCGGTCCGCGATCCCCTGGTGGGCGCACCCGGCGACCGGGTCCCAGGCGAACGTGTTGGCGAGGTTGCCCAGCCCGG
Organism: Pseudonocardia sp.; assembly: GCA_046595345.1. Lineage (GTDB taxonomy): Bacteria > Actinomycetota > Actinomycetes > Mycobacteriales > Pseudonocardiaceae > Pseudonocardia. Next base: position 2,764 of record JBKJPD010000133.1, on the reverse strand, counting down.
TCGGGTTGAAGACCCGCACCGGCCCGATTCTGGCCCGAAGCGCCATGGTGGCCTCGGCCAGCTCGGTCTTCGTCGATGGCGCTACGACGGCGCCGGGAGCGTCCAACAGGAGGTTGATCAGGTATTGGGTCTTGCCCGAGCCCTGCGGACCCAAGATGCCCACACCGCGGGTCCACGGGGAGTACACGGGCCGGCGGCGGGTATGGCGGGGCCCGGAGACCAGGCGGCCGGCTTCCCAGCCGGACATGGTGACGGGGTGCTTCCACGGATCACGGGCGGGCCAGAGCGCGCCGGCGTGGCGGCGGACCGCTGCCGCGCCAGCGGTGGCGGTGAGGTCCTGAGTGTCGAGCCAGCCGACCGGGCCGCCGAGCTCGCGGTCGAATCGCCGCCGTGGGGTGAAGTACCAGCGCCGATGCGCAGCGGCGCCAGCTGCCAGCACCGACCCGACCGCCATCCCGGCCAGCCCAACCGCGTCGAACAGACCCAGCGTGGCCGTCCCGGCGAGCAGAGCCCCCGCCGCCGCGATGGCCGCACCCAGGCCACCGATCTGAGCCTGAGCGTGCCGGACTTCCTCATCGGTGCGCATCGTCGGTGTCCTTCCCGGCCGAATGGCTGGCTGGTTCGTTGGTCGTATGGGCTGGTCAGTTGGAGATGGTCCACCGGCGGGGGCGCCGGGCCGGTTGGATCGTTCGGTCGCGGGCGGTCTTGCCGGACAGGCGGGCGGTGACCCGGTGGCGGAGACGGTCCAGGCGCCCGAGCAGGATCGGGGACAGCTCACGGAGCTGGGCCGGGACCCGGAGACCGGCCGCGTTCGCGACCAACCCGGCCAGCACCACCCAAGAACCCGCGGTCACCCACACCAGCAGTGCCCACACCGTCGGGGACAGCAGTGCCAGTAGCGCCAACACGAGCACCGCCGCCCCGAGACCGCGCAGCATCTGGACCCAGGGCGCCCGGCGCCGAGGCGGACCGAACCGACCCCCGCGCATCAGGACCACCCCGCCCGCAGCCGCAGCACGTTCGTCCCCGCGGCCGTTTCTCCCGCAGGGGTGGCCAGGCGTGCGAGGTCGAGGTCGGCGGCGCGGGTCAGGAGCCGGCGACCGGTCCGCTCCGAGCAGCCGAACAGGGCCGCGGTCTGCGCCCCGGTCACCGCAGCACCCGCGGCCAGCAACTCAGCCAGCTCCATCACGCGGGCGTTCGCGCCGGTAGCGGAGGTGTCGTCGGGCTCCACCGAGGGCGCCGGATTGGTTTCCGAGGTGTGCACAAATGCATGTGTGCTGTCATGCGCGTGTGCACTGCTTAGGTGTCCAGCGTCGTCCTGCCCTGTGCGGTCACCGGAGCTGAGGGCGGTTGCGGCGTGCGCGGCAGCGTGGACGGCCTCGGTGAGGGACTCCCGCAGGCCGGTGACGGCCTCGGCAGCGACGAACACCACCAGCGGGGGTACCGAGTGCAGCACCACTTGCGACGGGATGCCTTCGGCCCAGGCCGACCAAGTGTTCATCACGTAGGTGGCGGCCAGGGTGCCCCAGCGGGCCCGGCGGGCCCACGGGCCGGTGCGGACCTGCCAGCGCGCGGTGACCTGCTCGGCGCGCAGCACCGCGAGCAGCACCAGCGACACCATCGGGTCCAGTGCCCACGCCGCCACCCACGCCGTCGACCACAGCGGCGCGCTACCGGCGGCGAAGGCTTGGACGTTGGTCATGGTGAACGCGAGGCCCAAGAGAATCCCGGCCCACATCAGCCGGTCGACCTGGACTCGGACCCGTTCCACTCGCAGCGCGATCACGTTCGGATCGGTCGACAGCGCCCGCACCCGGGCAGCGCGGGCAGCCTCGACCGCCAACCGGTCTGCGACGTCGTCGGTTCTGGTCGTGGTGTTCACGCTGCGGCCCCCGCCGCTCGGGCGCACTGGAGGTGCTCCACGCGCACGTCGCGGCGCTGCTGGGCGGTCAGGCCGCCGGCCACCCCGTAGGGCAGCACCATCGCGAGTACGGCCTCCCGGCACGCCTCCCGCACCGGGCAGCTGGCACACACCGCGAGCGCGGCTCGCTCCCCCTGGGTTGGGAGCTGCCGGGGGCGGGTCGACTCGTCCGGCGGAAACATCCGCTCCGGATCAGCGGCACACAACACTCGTGTGGTCTGCGCCGCTCGGGACGGCGCTGCGAAGCTGGACATGGGTCGTTCTCCCTCGTTAAGCGCGAATCGGATGCGGCCCAGGCCTCGGCGGGGGGACTATCCCCGTCGAGGCCACCCCGGAGTCATCCGAGGAGGGGGCCAGGTCGAGCAACACCGACCAGCAGGGCCGGCGGGATGTGCGGGCTAGCGGCCGGAGGCCTGCACCGCCGCGCTGCCCTGGTGACCGATCCAGCCGGCGATGCCGGCGATCGCACTGGGCAGCCCGGCCCCCATCGGCGTGGTGCAGAACAGGACGACACCCACCACACCGAAGAACAACGCCGGGACTGCCGCCCGCGCCTTGGCGCAGATGAACGCGCCGATCACCGAGAACACGATCAGGGCTGCAACGACGTCCATGGCTTCTCCCTCAGTGGCTGTAGCTGAGGTTCGTCGCCCCGCTACTAAACGATGTTAACGATGAAACTGATGCAAGCGTAGGTGGCATGACACGAACGATGCAAGCGATGTATCAGATGTTCTTGCGGCGATCGACGCGGCTCGGATGACAGGATGTCGTCATGACTCAGTCCGCGTCCGCGCCGCGGCTCGTGAGTACCGGCGCCGCCGCTGACGCCCTAGGCGTCGA
>JBKJPD010000040.1:0-17983 GCA_046595345.1 Pseudonocardia sp. | reverse complement strand
GCGGACCGTGGTCGGTGGGTCCAACCGGGTCCTGCCGATGTCGGCTGAGCGGTCCGACCGGGCTCCCGGCCTGGCCGCGGAGGCGGCGCCGGTGACGCTCACGACCTGCCCGCGGTTCTCGGCTCGGCAGCGGCTGATCGTCCACCGGCTGCTGATGGCGCACTACGACAAGTTCGGGCGCGATCCGGGCCGGCGACCCGCCGAGCTCGGGGAGTGCAGGGGTGTACCGCTGGATCTGGCGCCGCCTGCCCGGCCCGATCGGCGCGCGCGTCGTCGCGGCCACGCTCCTGGTCGCGGCGATTGTCTGGTTGCTCCTATTCGCCGTCTTCCCCTGGTTCGAGGCCCTGGTGCCGTGCACCGGCGTCGGCATCGGCGACGTGGCCTTGGTGGTTCGGGGCTGAGTCCCCGCGGAGCAGAAGCCGATGAAACGTCCCTCGTAGCTCGCTTTCGAACCGCCGAGCGTTACCGCGTCGACAGTGAATTCTGGGCCAACTCCGACCCGTCCACGACAGGGTGACTCGCAATCCCTGGTAGGTGTGTTCGCCAAGTTCTCGTCACCTTCGCGCCGTGCGGCGTCCACCTCGGCCAGCGACTGTCTGCCGGGCCATAAATTTGGCCTGTGATGGAGGAGTAATGGTGACGGCGCGCTTTCAGGTCGTATCGCTACCGCGTTCGGTACCTGCTTACTCATCGGTATCGGGGAAGCGTTCGGCAACTCAGGTGGAGGCGGCACCGTCCCAGTCGCGACGGTTCACATGGCGATTTCTGGCCGCCAACAACCGAAGCCTCGCGATGGCGACGGAGGTATTCCCCGACGCCATCTCCTGTATCGCCGCGCTGCACCAACTGAAGCGGGGTCTGGCCGAGGCGGCGTGTGAGCTCTCCCGGGACGAGGACGGCCTGTGGCGCTGGACGGTGCGGCTCGGTGACGTGATCGCGACGTCGAGCCACCGTTACCCGCGCCAGGTCCGGGCGAAGATCACGTGCGACACCTTCTTCGCGCTCGCGGACGACCCGGCCGCGCTGCACAACATCCAGGTCGTGTACCGGTGACCGCGGCGGCGCCCGTCGAGGCCCGCCGGGCGGTACGCGGGCGCACCGACACGGCGGACACCGTTTTCCGGCTGGGTTTGCGCCTGGCGGGCGTGATCGTGCTGCTGATCATGACGACGATCGGGCTGTTCCTGTTCCTGCGTGGTTCTACCGCGCTCGGCCAGGCCGGTCTGGCTTTCCTGACCACCCAGGCCTGGGAGCCGGACGCGAACAACTTCGGCATCGCCGCGGTACTGACCGGGACCCTGCTCATCGCCGGGGTTGCCATCATGTTCGCGGTCCCACTGGCCACCGGCGTCGCGCTCTACATCGCCGAGTACGCACCGCGCCGGATCCGCGGCTTCCTGATCAACCTGGTGGATCTGATGGCCGCGGTCCCCAGCGTCGTGTACGGGCTGTGGGGCTTCATCCTGCTGCAGGAGCAGATCATCCCGGTGGCCCGGTTCCTCTCCACGACGTTCGGCTGGGTTCCGTTGCTCGGGATCTCCGGCGTCGACGCGAACGACCCGCTGGCCACCGAGACCGTCTACAAGTCCTCCACGTTCATCGCCGGGATCGTCGTAGCCCTGATGATCATGCCGATCATCTGCTCGGTGATGCGGGAGTCCTTCACCCAGGCCCCGGTCGGCGAACGCGAGGGAGCCTTCGCGCTGGGCGCCACGAAATGGGGCATGATCCGCACGGTCGTGATCCCGTTCGGGCTGGGCGGGATGATCGGCGGCACCATGCTCGGGCTCGGTCGGGCGATGGGTGAGACCATCGCCGTCTACCTGATCATCACGCCCATCTTCGTCATCCAGCCGGAGATCCTGCGCAGCGGCGCGAGCTCGGTTGCGGCGTTGATCGCGCAGCGCGTCGGCGCGGCCACCCCGTTCGAGCTCTCGGCGCTCATGGGGGCGGGGCTCGCGCTGTTCGCCTTGACGCTCGTCGTCAACTTCTCCGCGTCCGCGGTCATCGCGCGCACCCGCTCCGGCGCTTCGAGCGACGCCTGATGACCGCCGTCCTGCCGGCCCGTACCGGTACCGCGATCCCGGCGACGGTCGCGGCATCTGCCGAGGCCGAGGTTCGCCGCTCGACGGCCGCGCGCGGCCCGGTCGACATCATCGTGCTGGTCGGCGCGCTCGCCGCGGGGTTGAGCCTCACGACGGTGCTGGTGAGCCGGGTTATCACCGATCCGGGTCCGGTCGGCTTCGTGGTCATCACCTACGGACTCTTCCTCGTCACCTACGCCGTGCTCGTCTCGATGCGGGAGAACGTGCTCGCCGTCCGTGACCGGGTGATGTCGGTGGTGATCCACGGGCTGGCGGGGCTCGCGCTGATGGCGCTGGTCTACGTCGTGCTATTCACGTTCTGGCGTGCCCGCGACGCGTTGGTGCACCTCAACTTCTTCACCTCCGACATGCGCCAGGCCGGGCCGCTGGAGCCCCTCGATGTCGGCGGGATCGCCCATGCCGCGGCCGGCACCCTGATCGAGACCGCCATCACGCTGGCCATCGCGGCGCCGCTCGGGGTGGCCTGCGCGGTGTACCTCAACGAGGTTCGCGGCCCGCTACCGAGGTTCGTGCGCACGGTCGCGGAGGCGATGACAGCGCTGCCCTCGATCGTGGCCGGGCTGTTCATCTTCGCATCGGCGATCCTGACGTTCGGGCTGGCGAAGTCCGGATTCGCCGCGAGCCTGGCGCTCGGGGTGATGATGCTGCCGATCGTCATCAGAGCGTCCGACGTCGTACTGCGGCTGGTGCCCGGCTCATTGCGCGAGGCATCGCTGGCCATGGGCGCGGGGCAGTGGCGCACGGTCTGGCACGTGGTGTTGCCGACGGCGCGATCCGGGTTGACCACCGCGGTGCTGCTGGGCACGGCCCGGGTGGTGGGGGAGACATCCCCCGTACTGATCACTGCCGGATTCGCGTCCTCGCTCAACCTCAACCCGACGTCGGGGCCGATGGTGTCGCTGCCGCTGGCGGCGTTCACCTTCGCCGGCTCACCGGAGCCGGCCATGATCGCCCGCGGCTTCGGTGCGGCGGCGGCGCTGCTGATGATCGTGTTCGTGCTGTTCGCACTGGCCAGGGTGTTGGGCGGTCGCCCGGCGGGCGAGCTTCCGGCGCGGGTGTTGCGCAAGCGCGGCGAGGAGTCGCTCCGCGACGCCGCTCGATTCGCTGCCCGTGACCGCCGAGACGTCCAACTGCCGGGAGAACCGAGCGATGCGTAACGAGATGGCCCGGCGGCGGCTCGCCGCGCTGACAGTGATCGTCGCGATGGTGGTCGCCGTCCAGGCGCACCAGCGAGTAGCAGGGGGACCCAACTGATGCACAGCCGGATGTCGGCTCGTCGATTGTCGGCCCTGTCGGTGGTCGTCGCGATTCTGGCGGCCACACAGGCCCTGGTCGCGCCGGTCGCGCTCGCGCAGGGCTTCGTCCCGATCAGCGGATCGGGCTCGACGTGGAGCTTCAACGCGCTGGACCAGTGGCGCCGCAACGTCGACAACCTCTACGGGATCCAGGTCCAGTTCGCGCCCACCGGGTCCTCGACCGGTCGCGAGGAGTTCAAGACCGCCCAGGTGGACTTCGCGGTCTCGGAGATCGAGTACGGCCTGTCCGACGGCGGGAAGTTCGACCAGCCGCCCGCGACGCCGTTCGCGTACATGCCGATCGTCGCCGGTGGTACGGCGTTCATGTACAACCTCAAGATCGGTAACAAGCGGGTGACGAACCTGCGGTTGTCCGGCGAGGTGCTCGCCAAGATCTTCAGCAAGCAGATCACCAACTGGTCCGACCCGGCGATCGCGGCGGACAACCCGGGCCTCGCGCTCCCGGCGCGGCCGATCGTGCCGGTTGTCCGCTCCGACGGATCCGGTACGACCGCCCAGTTCACCCGGTGGATGGCGGCCAAGCACGGCCCGATCTGGGATTCCTACTGCGGGCGGCCCAACTGTGGGTTCACCTCCAACTTCCCGGTCAAGGCGGGCGTCGAGGCGAAGAGCGGGTCGCAGGGCGTGGCCGGTTTCGTTGCCCAGGCCTCCAGCGAGGGCGCGATCACCTACGTCGAGTACTCCTACGCGCGCAACGCCAACTTCCCCGTGATCAAGGTGCTCAACGACGGCGGCTTCTATGTCGAGCCGAAGGCGACGAGCGTCGCCGTGGCGTTGACCGAAGCGCAGATCGACCCCACCACCCTCGTCCAAAATCTTGGTCCGGTCTACAACGACAAGGATCCGCGGGCATATCCGCTGTCGAGCTACAGCTACATGATCGTGCCGACGGCACCGAGCGCGAGGTTCACCGAGCAGAAGGGCCGGACCCTCTCCGAGTTCGCCTACTACTTCCTCTGCGAGGGGCAGCAGCAGGCCGAGGCGCTGGGCTACTCGCCGCTACCGGTCAACCTGGTGCAGGCGGCCGTCAAGCAGGTGGGCCGGATCCCCGGCACCACGAACAAGCTGTCGGAGGGAAACCTGCGGGGCTGCAACAACCCGACGTTCTCCCCGGACGGCACCAACGCGCTCGCCACCAAGGCGCCCCAGCCGGAGGCGTGCGACAAGCAGGGTCCGACCCAGTGCGCCACCGGCACCGGTGGAGCGCAGGCTCCCACCCCGACCAGCGGTGGCGGAGCGGCAAGTGCCGCCGGTCCGGCTGCGACCAACGGCGGTGGCGGGGCGGGCGGTGGCGGGGCGAGCCCGGCGGGCGGTGGCAGCCCCGGAGCGGCCGGTGCCACCGTGGACCCGGCGACCGGCCTGCCGGTGGGCGGTGCGGTCGTCGACCCGGAGACCGGCCAGGTGGTCGGCGTCAACGGCGCACCCGGCCTGGCGTCGAACGCGTCCGCGATCCCGGTCTCGGTCGACCTGCCCAACGACGCCCAGCGGATCCTGCTGGTCGTCTTCGCCATCGTCTTTCTGGTGGCCATCATCCTGGGGCCGCCGATGATGTCCCGGCTGCTGAGCCTGCGGCGGATCAAGCCATGAGCAGGATCGCGGTCCGGCTGCTGCTCGTCATGGCGATGCTGCTGCTCACCACAGTGACCGTCGCCCCCGCCGCGTCGGCCCAGACGGCCGGCACCGCGGTCACCGTCTCGGGTGCGGGCGACTTCGCGGGCCTGAAGGTGACGGTCGGCCAGACCAGGAACCTGATCAACCAGACGGTGTCGGTCTCCTGGACCGGGGGCGCCCAGACGCCGCCCGGACCGGTCAAGAGCAACTTCCTGCAGATCATGCAGTGTTGGGGAGACGACCCGGGCCCGGACCGCACGCAGTGCCAGTTCGGCACCCAGAACGGCGGCAATGCGAACGTCGCCAGACGACAGCTGCTCAACCCGCACGTCGCCGACGGGGCGGACCAGCAGATCCCGCCCGGCAGCCAGGACAACAACGTCCCGTTCTGGGCCGCGGGCCAGACGAAACCGGCGGCGCTGGTCAACAACCGGGCCGACCCGTTCCTCGACCCCCAGATCAGCAACGAGATCCCGCTCGCCCGGACCAGGCCTGGCGGCACCGGCGAGGAGTTCTTCGAGGTCCAGACCCGCCGGCAGAGTGCCGGGCTCGACTGCGGTGCACCGGTGATCACAGCCGGCTCGCCGGTGACCGGGCGGTCGTGCTGGCTGGTGATCGTGCCGCGCGGCACCAAGGAGGTGGACGGGTCCACCGTTGACCAGCTGGAGTCCTCGCCGCTGAGCCGGTCCAACTGGGGCAACCGCCTCCAGGTCAAGTTGGACTTCCTGCCCGTCGAGAAGTCCTGCACGATCGGCGCGGCCGAGCGGCCGGTGCGCGGCCACGAGCCGGCCGTCGAGGCGGTCAGTCGCTGGCAGCCGTCGCTGTGCGCGGGCGGTGGCGCGGTCTTCAGCTACACCCAGCTCAGCGACGACCTGGCCCGTCGCCAGCTCGTGGAGACCACCGAGCCCGGCCTCGCGGTGATGACCAACCCGGTCCCGCCCGATCAGGTCGTTCCCGGCCATCCGCTGGTGTACGCACCGGTCGCGCTGTCCGGGCTGGCGATCGTGTTCAACGTCGACCGGGTGCCCGGTCTGGGCAAGGTCGAGCCACTGGCCGGCAGCCGGTTCACCGAGATGAACCTGACGCCGCGGCTGGTGGCCAAGCTGCTGACGCAGTCCTACTCCGGCAGCATCCCGGGCAACGACGCGGCTCCGAACAAGGCCCATCTCGCCGGCAACCCGACCCTGCTGACCCGCGACCGCGAGTTCCTCGCGCACAACCCCGCCTACGAGAACAACGCCAGCGCCAACGCACCGCCCGACATGCTGGTGCAGCTGGGCACGGCGGACACCACGGCCATGCTGTGGAGCTGGGTGCTGGGCGACGCGGAGGCGCGCGCGTTCCTCACCGGCACCAAGGACGAGAACGGGATGGTCGTCAACCGGTTCAACCAGGGCCTGGCCGCCCCGATCCCCACGTACCCGCGGGACGACCAGAACTGCGACGCGGTGACGGTCGGCACGGCCGTGTCCGGCGCGGCCATCACCGCCAAGTACTGCTCCCTGGACCGCAACCCCTTCGCCAACGACATGCACGAGGCGGCCCGGGCGGCCAGCCGCGGCGACACGCTGGGTCGCGGGCCGACCAGGCCCGATGATGTCGCGCCCGACGTGCCGAAGTTCACCAAGGACGCGCGGCAGGCGGCGGGCAACCGCGCCCTGCTGGCCGTGGTCGACAGCGCGACCGCGGCCCGGTACGGCCTCCCGGCCGCGAAGCTGCGCAACGCCTCCGGGGCATTTGTCGCGCCCACCGACGAGAGCCTGCTGGCCGGGCTCGCCGCGATGAAGCCCAGTGGCGTGCCGGGGGTGCTGCAGACCGATCCGCTCACACCGGTTGCCGCCGCGTACCCGCTCACCAGCCTGTCCTATGCCGCGACCGCTCCGGCCGCGATCGACAAGGCGGCCGGCAGGGACTACGCCGCGTTCCTGCGTTATGCCGCCGGACCGGGCCAGCAGCCGGGCCTCGCGCCCGGCCAGCTTCCCTTCGGATACGTCCCCCTGCCCGAGCCGGTGCGTGCGCAGACCCTCACCGCCGCCGCGACGATCGAGGCCCAGGCCGGGCTGGTCGGCGAGGGGGTCCCGACCGCGACGGAGGGCGGGCCGGACGGGGCCGGCGGCGGTGTCCCCGTCGTCCCGGCCGCCCCGGCCGGGACCCTGAGCCCGGCCGCCGCGACAGCCCTGTCCGCGGTACCGGTGCTCGGCGCGGTGGCCGCCGCTGCGACAGCCCAGCCCCTGCCCGGTGTGACGGCGACGCCGGTGGCCGACGTGCGACGCACACCGGCCCTTCCCGCCCCCGCCGTGGGGGCCCTACTCGTCGCGCTTCTCGTCTGTGGAGCTCTGGCGGCCGCGCTGGCGCCGATCACCCAGCGGTTCGCGACTCGACGCATCGATTCCGGCGGAGGGGGTGATGTGCCCGGCCGGACCGTGGCCAGGAGTTCCCTCTCCTGGCTCACCGCCCGGCCGGCCTTGCTGGAAAGACGTCGGTAGTGGCCTGAACCGCATACCACCGACAAGTGCTCGGACAGAAGTCCGCGCACACCCTGCGTTCGAAGGATACAACCGTGGGACTCAAAAAAGTCGTTCTGGCTGCAGGCGCCTGCCTGGCGGCGTTGGCGATGATCGCCCCCTCGGCCATGGCCGAACCCGTCGGCCCGCCTCCTTTCCGGGCGCTGTCCGGCACCGGATCCGACACCACCCAGGACGTCGTCAACGCCCTGTCCGAGGTGGTCACCATCGGCGGTGTCAAGCAGATCGGTTCGTACAACGCGAGCCCGGCCGGAACCATCACCACCAAGGACCCGGCAGTCACGGCCGGCTGCACGTTCGCCCGTCCGTCCGGCTCCGGCGCGGGCGTCCGCAAGCTCCAGGACTCGCTCCAGGGTGTGGCGAACCCGGGCTGCCTCGACTTCGCCCGATCCTCGGCCAACAACGCCGCGGCCAACCCGTCCAACCCGGCCGGTGGCCCGGGTCAGCTGAGCTACGTGCCGTTCGCCGTGGACGCGGTGGCGTTCGCGATCCGCGACGACAGCGCGTTGCCCAACGTGCTGGCCATCGCCGACCTGGTGTCCATCTACAACTGCACACTGCCGGCGACCGACGTCAAGCCGCTGCTGCCGCAGTTCGGCTCCGGCACCCGGTCGTTCTTCCTGTCGCAGCTCGGTATGACCGACGCGGCGAACTTCACCTCGCTGCCCGGCCACACCTGCATCTCGCAGGTCGACATCAACAACGCCCCGCTGCTGGAGAACACCGGCACGCTGCTCTCCAGCCCGCTCAACATCGCGCCGTACTCGATCGCGCAGTACCAGTCGCAGATCAACCGGACGATCGGTGACGTCCACGGGCGCACGATTCTCGGTCAGATCGACGGCAAGCCCGCGACGGGGCTGAACACCACCTCGACGATGAAGCGCGACGTCTACAACGTCATCCCGACGCAGCGGGAAGCCGTCGCCCCGACGAGCACGGTCTTCGTGGGCCCGAACTCCCTGGTCTGCCAGAACCCCGCGACGATCGCCGCCCTGGGCTTCGGTATCGCGCCCAACTGCGGCGTGATCACGATCCGCACCTCGTGACCCGGCACCCCTCGATCCCCTCCTCCCGCATGACCACAGGAAGCGAGCACTCTCATGCCTACTCCTAGGTTCCTCAAGCGTGTCGGGGCGCTGACGGTGCTCCTCGCCGTCTCCGGCGCGGCGACGCTGCTGACCGGCGGTGTCGCCAACGCGCAGACCGTCACAGGCCCGATGAGCATCACCCCGACGTCCGGCTCGGATCTGACCGCGGCATCGGCGTCGACCTCCGCCCCGTGCCCGGCGACGTCGAACGCCCTGCACATCCGGCTCACCGGCCCGAACAACATGAACTTTCTCATCACGACCCGGACGACGGCCGGCTTCTCCACGACCAGCCCGATGGTGGGCATCCCGTTCGGCCAGACGTTCAAGGATGCTGCGGCACAGAACACCCCGTCGACGACGCTCGTCGCGGGGACCTACACCGCGACGTTGAACTGTGTCAGCGGCACCCTCGGCGGCACCATCGAAGGCAGCTTCGCCGCGAGCATCGTATTCAGCAGCCCGACGGCCTGGACCTTCAGTGCGCCTGCGACGGCGACGACGACCACGCTGGCCGCCACGCCGGCGAGCCCGGCGACCCAGGGCACGGTGCAGACGCTGACCGCGACGGTCAGCCCGGCCGCCGCCACGGGTTCCGTGCAGTTCTTCAACGGCACCACCGCCATCGGTGCCGCGGTCCCCGTCGCGAGCGGGACTGCCTCGACCACGACCACGCTGCCGGTGGGGACGAACTCCCTGACCGCGGTGTTCACCGGCGGCGCCGGGTACGGGAACTCGACCTCGGCCGCGGTGTCCTACGTGGTCAACGCGGCCCCGGCCACCAGCACCGCGCTCTCGGTGAACCCGTCGGGCACGGTGAACCAGGGCACCCCGGTCGCCCTGACGGCGACGGTGAGCTCGACGTCGGGCTCACCCACCGGCTCCGTCCAGTTCAACGACGGGGCCACGGCCGTCACCGGTCCGATCACCGTGACCGGCGGCACCGCGACCTTCACCATCCCGGCCACCCCGGGACTGGCGCAGGGCACCCACAACTTCGTGGCGGTCTTCACCTCGAACCCGGCGGGCGCGTTCGCCGGCTCCACGTCGTTGACGGTGTCGATCGTGGTCGTGGCGCAAGGGACGTCCTCGACGACGGAGACCATCCAGACCGAGGTCGTCGGGGGTGCGCTGGTGATCAGCGTTCCGGGTGCCAACCCGACCGTCGTCCTGCCGACTCCGACCCTGTTGGCGGATGCCTCCAAGCTCACCACCAGCGGGCCGATCAACACGGTCCGCGTGGTCGACACCCGCGCCGGTAACCCCGGCTGGACCGCGTCGGGCCAGGTGGGGACGTTCAGCTCCGCCAGCGGCACGATCAACGCGGCCAACCTGGGCTGGACCCCGCAGGTCGTCCTGGCCCAGACGCCGGCCCAGGTCGTCACGGCAGGCCCGGTCGTCAACCCGGCGAACGCCATCGCGCCCGGCGCCACGGCTCCGGCCGGGCTGGGTCTGGCGTCTCCCCGGACCCTGGCCACCGCCGCCGCGGGCTTCGGGACCGGCACCGCCGATCTCGGTGCCCAGCTCGCGCTCAACGTGCCCACCAGCACCACGGCGGGCGTGTACACCGCAACCCTCACCCTGACCGCCATCTGAGAACCGCCCCGTCAGCGGGGATCGTCGCCTCCCGCGCCGGTCCCCGCTCACGGGTGCCCATCCCTCGGCGCGACCTGTCCGTCGGCGCCCCCCGTCCATCCCACCCCTGATCGCCGGCCCCGAAGGAACGACCATGAACCGACTGGCCCGCCTCGGCGTCCTCGCCGCAGTCGCGACCACGCTGCTCATGCCGGGGACACCGGCGTCCGCGCTCCCGGCCACCCCGACCCTCGGGGCACCGGCGCCCGCCCGGGCGGACCCACCGCCGATCACGTTCGGCATCCGGCCCGCCGGCGCGACCGCGCCGGACGACCGCGGTCGGTTCGTCTTCGGCTCGACACCAGGCGCCGTGTTGCAGGACTTCGTCGCCGTGAACAACATCGGATCCGAGCCGGTGACCCTCCGGGTGTCCGCAGGCGACGCGTTCAACACACCCGAAGGCGGGTTCGATCTCGTCGCCGGTGTTCCCTCCCGTGACGCGGGCGCCTGGATCGCACTCGAACGCGACAGCGTGACCGTCCCGGGCGGTGGCACGCGGATCGTGCCGTTCCGCCTCGCGGTTCCCGCCGACGCCACCCCCGGTGACCACGTCGCAGGCATCGTCGCGTCGTTGCTCACCAACCGGGTCGAGGCCGACGGCAGCAAGGTCACCATCGACAACCGGGTCGGGGCGCGCGTCTACCTGCGGGTGGCCGGGGACCTGAGGCCCGAGCTGTCGGTGGAGAACGTGGTCAGCAGCTACGAGCAGAACTGGAACCCGTTGGCGGCCGGCAGCGCGACCATCCGCTACACCGTGCGCAACACCGGGAACCTGCGGCTGGACGGCATGCAGAAGGTGGGCATAACCCTCCCGTGGGGGACCACCGTCGACGCCGGCCCGCTGCCGCGGCTTCCCGAGCTCCTGCCCGGCAACGCGATCACCGTGACCGCCACGGTGCCGAGCCTGATCCCGGCGGTCCTGCCGATCGCAGTCGTCCGGATCGAGCCCACCTCAATACCCGGTGACCTCAACCCCGCCCTGGCCGCGGTGGTGGAGCAGAACCCCTTCCTCGCCGTTCCGCTGGCCCTGCTCGGGCTGCTGCTGTTGATCACGCTGTTCCTGCTGCTGCGCAGGCGGCAACGGCGCCGGGCGGCTTGGCGTCCACCCAGCCGGCCCGACCCGGTGGAGGTGGCGGCATGACCGCAGGTCACCGGTCGCCGCGCCACTGCCCGACAGAACCGCCCACCCCGCCCGAACAGGAAGCGAGTCACCTCGTGCGACGTCCCAGATTCCTCACGCGTGCAGTCGCCGGGGCGGTGGTACTCGCCGTCGCGGGTGCGGCGACCCTGCTGACCGGCGGTGTCGCCAACGCTCAGCCCGCGGTAGGCGTGCTGAGCATCACCCCGACGTCCGGCTCGGATCTGACCGCGGCGTCGGCGTCGACCTCCGCCCCGTGCCCGGCGGCGTCGAACGCCCTGCACATCAAGCTCACCGGCCCGAACAACATGAACTTTCTCATCACGGGCCGGACGACGGCCGGCTTCTCCTCGACCAGCCCGATGGTGGGCATCCCGTTCGGCCAGACGTTCAAGGACGCTGCGGCACAGAACACCCCGTCGACGACGCTCGTCGCGGGCACCTACACCGCGACACTCAACTGCGTCAGCGGCATCATCGGCAACACGGTCGAGGCCAGCTTCGCCGGTGCCATCGTCTTCAGCAGCCCCACGGCCTGGACGGTGAGCGCCCCGCCGCCTGTGTCGACCCCGACCAGCACGGCGCTCGGCGTGACCCCGGCGTCGCCGACCACCGCCGGGACCCAGACCACGCTGACCGCGACGGTCACGCCGACGACGGCCACCGGAACGGTGCAGTTCGTCGACGGGACCACCAACATCGGCTCGCCGGTACCCGCCTCGGCCGGAACCGCCACGACGTCGACGACGCTCGCGCAGGGGGCGCACTCGCTGACCGCGGTCTTCACCGGCGGCACCGGATTCGCCAACTCGGTGTCGGCCGCGGTGACCTATCAGGTCGACGCCGCCGCGCCAGGAGTGACGGCCACCTCGACGGTGCTGACCACGGCGCCGACTTCGACCGTCACCCAGGGTTCGCCGGTGACGTTGAACGCGGCGGTCACCCCGGCAGCCGCAGGCACCGTGCAGTTCCGCGACGGGACCGCACTCATCGGTGGCCCCGTGACGGCGTCCGGGGGGACCGCCACGGTCACGACATCGACGCTGGGGGTCGGCCCGCACACGCTGACCGCCGCGTTCACCTCCACCGACCCGGCATTCGGCTCGTCGATGTCGGCGACGGTGAGCGTGACGGTGACCGCAGTGGCGGGCGCGACGGCCACCTCGACCGTGTTGACCACATCGCCGCCGTCGCCGGTCGCCCCCGGAACACCCGTGACCCTGAACGCGGCGATCGCTCCGGCGGGCGCTGCGGGCACGGTGCAGTTCCTCGACGGGGGATCGCCCATCGGAGCCCCGGCCGCCGTGACCGCCGGACAGGCCTCGACGACCTCGACCTTGGCGGCCGGGCCGCACGTGCTGACCGCGGTGTTCAGCCCGACCGATCCAGGGGCCTTCGGCTCGTCGACCTCGCCTGCGGTGAACTTCGCCGTCAACGCGGCCAACGGCGCGGGAACGCCCACGTCGACGAAGCTCAAGGTGTTCCCCAGGCACGCCATCGCGGGCTTCCCGGTGTTCCTGCTCGCGAGGGTGTCGTCCCGCAACGCCACCGGTCACGTCCAGTTCAGGGACGGGGCCACCGACATCGGTGCCCCGATCCCGGTGATCGGTGGATTCGCCATCGGCATGTCACCGCCGCTGGTGGCAGGCAGGCACGTGCTGACCGCCGTCTTCATCCCGGCCGATCCGGCGGCCTTCGGCCCGTCGACGTCGGACGCAGTTGCCCTGAAGGTCCGCGCGCTGTTCGGCTTCGGCAAACGCTCCGACGACGACTGACCCCCAGCTGATCCGCCAACTTCGAAGCCATGAAGGGAAGGACTGTCATGAACGGGCCTCGAGCCGCGCGTGTGGTGCACCGGATCGTCGGGATTCTCGCGGCCGTGGGGGCGGTCGCGGTGAGCCTCGGACTCGCGGCGCCTGCCGCGCTGGCCCAACCGATCGGGACCGTGATCGTCATACCCGGTGAGGGCGCCATCCAGACCGCGATCCGGCTGCGGACCTCGCGCGGCTGCCCGGCGACGGCCAACGCGTACTACGCGCGGATGTGGGGGCAGGGTTTCCCCTCCGACGGCCTGGTCGCCACGACGAACACCAAGGCGGGCATGTCGTTCACGACCGGGTTCGACGTCTACTTCGCGCAGACCATGAAGGACTTCGCCGACCTCAACGGAGGGGCGGAGCTGGGCGGCCGGTACGACATCGTCGTCTACTGCATCGACAGGTTCCCGTCGCAGGTCCGGGGCCAGTTCAGTGGGGCACTGGAATTCGGGACACCGGCGACCTTCCGGGCGGTGGGCGAATCGATGCCGACCGGGCCGTCCCCGCCGCCGTTGGTGGTCGGCGGCGACGGGTTGGCGGTCGAGCAGGGCCTGGCGTCCTCCGGCGCTGACGGGCCAGGCGGGTCGGCGCCACCGGATGCGTCCCCCGTGCCGGACCCAGCCGGGGCACCGGTCCAGGACGGCCGGAGGGCTGCTCCGGTGGCGAACACATCCGGTGCGAGCTACCTGCCCCTCGTCCTGATCGCGGTGCTGCTCGCCGTACCGGCCGTGGTGTTCGGCCTCCGCAGGCGACGATCCGAATGACCGGCGACCGGCGACCGAGGAATCCGATGCGCACCCTGAAAGTTCTCCTGACCGCAGCCGTGACGCTGGCCCTGACCCTCGCGGTCGGGGCACCCACGGCGAGCGCGGCCCTACCCGTGCCGGCGCAGGCCACAACGCCCCCCGGCTCGCTGACGTTCAACCCGACCTCGGGCAGTGACCAGTTCGCCCCGTCGGTGTCGACCTCGGCTCCGTGCCCAGCCTCGTCGAACGCGCTGCACATCCGGCTCACCGGACCGAACCAGATGAACTTCCTCATCACCGCCCGGACGGCGGCCGGCTTCTCCACCGCGGCGCCGTTGGTGAACGTGCCCTTGGGCAAGTCGTTCGTCGACGCGGCGGCACTCAACACCCCACCCACGACGCTCGTCGCGGGCACCTACACCGCGACCCTGAACTGCGTCAGCGGTGTCATCGGCAACGTCGTGCAGGCCGGCTTCGTCGGTAACATCGTCTTCAGCAGCCCGACCGCCTGGACAGCAGACAGCGCGGGGCCGCTGCCGCCCCCGGGGACGGCCACCACCACGACCGCACTGGCCGTGACCCCGCCGTCGCCGGCAGCCGGGGGCGCGGTCGAAACGTTGACCGCGACGCTCACTCCGGCAACCGCGACCGGCTCCGTGCAGTTCCGCAACGGCACGACCGCCATCGGTGCGCCGGTACCGGTCGCCGGCGGGAAGGCCTCGACCAGCACGACGTTGCCGGCCGGGACCGCGTCGCTGACCGCGGAGTTCACCGGTGGTACCGGGTTCGCGAACTCGACCTCGCCGGCTGTGTCCTATGTGGTCAGTGGGGCGTCCGGGGGAGCGGCGGCCACGACCACCACGCTGGCCACCTCACCGGCATCGCCGGTCGTGCCGGGCGCCGCTGTCGAGCTGGCGGCGACGGTGAGCCCCAGCGGTGCCGCCGGCAAGGTCCAGTTCTCCGACGGCGACACCGCGATCGGCGAGCCCGTACCGGTGACCGGTGGTGCCGCGTCGACGACCACCTCGACCCTCGCGGCGGGGACGCATCCCCTCATCGCGGTGTTCACCCCGACCGACTCGGCGGCATTCGCCGCGTCGACCTCGTCCGCGCTCACCCTCGTGATCGCCGCGCCGCCCGGCGCGACGGCGGACCCCGACGTGACCCCGGCGGCCGGGGACAGCTCCGGAAGCCGGGCGGGTACGGCGTCGAGCGGCGACCTGGCCTTCACCGGCGCGCCGGTGGACACGCTGACCGCGACGGGCCTGGCGCTGAGCGCGGCGGGTATCGGGCTCGTCGTCGCGGCTCGCCGCCGTCGGGTGGGCTGACCATGTTCCGGTGGCTCTCCTTCATCAGTCCGGTCGCGGTAGGACTGACCGACGGTGCCGGGTCCTCGGACGCCCCGGCCCACATCCCGCCCCCGGTTGTCCAGCCCCAGGTTGTCCCGCCCCCCACGGTCGTGGCTGCCGTCGCCACTCCCACCCCGGAGATCAACCCGACCCTGCGCACGGTCAGCCAGATGCTCTCGATCATCGCTGTGCTGCTGCTGGGGTTCCTGTTACAGCTCACGGTCGTGGGTGCCATGCAGCACTCCCGGGACCAGGCGCAGGCTTTCCGGGAACTGCGCACCCAGCTGGCGATCGGGACGGCCCCGGTGGGAGCCGTCGGCGCCGAGGACGGAGTACTGCTGCCGTCCAGCACGCCGGTGGCGATCCTGGAGATCGCCCGGCTGAACCTGCGGGAGGTGGTGTTGGAGGGTTCGTCCTCGGGGGTGCTGATGTCGGGAGCCGGCCACCGGCGGGACACCGTGCTGCCCGGACAGGGCGGCACTTCGGTGGTGCTCGGCAGGCGCGGCGCCTATGGGGGACCGCTGGGAGGTATCGCCGACCTGCGGCCCACCGACGAGATCGTCGTGACGACGGGCCAGGGCAGGCACACGTTCTCCGTGATCGGTGTCCGCCGGGCGGGCGACCCCCTGCCGGCGCCGTTGAAGTCGGGCCAGGGCCGGCTCACGCTCGTCACCTCCGACGGCCCCGTGTTCCGCCCGACCGACGTCCTGCGCGTCGATGCCGCCCTGACGAGCCCGACCCAGGAGACCGGGGTCCGGATCCCGGCCGCGGCGCTGCCCGAGAACGAGGCCGCCATGGCCGGTGACGCATCGGCGCTGCTGTCGCTGATGCTCTGGGCGCCGCTACTGGTCGCGGCGTCGATCGGGGTCGTCTGGGTCCGTTACCGCGCCGGCCGCTGGCAGGCCTGGGTGATCGGTGTCCCGGTGCTCGGGCTGCTCGGCCTGGCCGTCATCGACACCACGGCAGCCCTGCTGCCCAACCTGTTGTGAGGGGGCGACCGCGCGAGGCATCGACGGTGGGAGACCTGATGAGGGCGGCACTCCCGCGATGCGGGAGCGCCGTTGTCGTCGCGCTCACGCTGACCGTGCTCGCAGCCGCAGTGCCCCCGCAGCCGCGCCCCGTGGCCGTCGGGTCCTCGTACGCGGCGGGAGCTCTCGCGGGACAGGCCGAGGGCGAGGACATCGCCGTCGAGATTCCCGACCTCATCGACGAGCTCATGATCATCCCCGGCACCGGCACCGACACGACGGTCATCAGGGTCACGACCGAGGGCGGCTGCCGCACGCCTTCGGATCGCTTCAGCGTCAGGCTGATCGGCCCCGGCGCGTTCGCACGTGGCGCGACCGTGGTCGAACCGACCGCCGTCGGCTTCTCGACCACCGCGCCGATCACCGTCGCGCTGCAGAAGACCCTCGCAGCGGTGGCCGCCGAGCTCGGGACGGCCCTGACCATCGGGTCTTACCAGCTGATCCTGGTCTGTCTCGACGGCGCGACGGGCCGGGCGAGCGGCGGCTTCCTCGGGACCCTGCGGGTGACCAGCCCGACGAGCTACGGGACGGCTCCGCCGGGTCCCTCGCCCACGCCGACACCCACCCCGACACCTACGCCGTCACCCACGCCGACATCGACCCCGTCACCCAGCCCGTCACCCACCCCGACGCCCTCCCTGACGGCGGGGCCTACGTCGGCCGCCCCGGCCGCCGGGGGCCCGACCGGTGGGGGCCCCGGCGGCCGCCTCAGCTACACCGGCGCCCCCCTGGCGGAGCTGATTGCCGCCGGAGTGGTGCTGAGCCTGCTCGGCGGAGCCTTCCTGTTCGCGTCCCGCCGCCGTCCGTCCGTCCCCCCGATCGAGGAGCGTCCATGACCGCCCTACGCACCGAGACCTCGCAGTTCCCGGTTCCCGCCGGCGTGCTGCCCGCGGCCGTGGTCCAGCCCGCATCGCTGGACGCCCGGTCGGTCTCGGCGTGGTTCGGCGACCACAAGGTGCTCGACCGTGTGTCGCTGCACATGCCCGGAGGCTCGGTGACCGCGCTGATCGGGCCCTCGGGCTGCGGCAAGTCGACGTTCCTGCGGATCCTCAACCGGATGCACGAGCTCATCCCGTCGGCGACCCTCGCCGGGGAGGTGCTGCTGGAGGGGTCTGATATCTACGACGCCCGGTGGAAGCTCACCGACGCGCGCAAGGCCATCGGGATGGTCTTCCAGAAGCCCAACCCGTTCCCCGCCATGTCGATCTACGACAACGTGCTGGCCGGGCTGAAGCTGACCGGGGTGCGCGCGTCGACCGACGAGCGCGACGCCCTCGTGGAGGAGTGCCTGCGAAAGGCGGGCCTGTGGAACGAGGTGCGGGAGCGGCTGCGCCAGCCCGGCGGGGCGCTCTCGGGCGGCCAGCAGCAGCGGCTGTGCATCGCCCGCTCGCTCGCGGTGCGCCCTCAGGTTCTGCTCATGGACGAGCCGTGCTCCGCGCTGGACCCGACGTCCACCCGGCGGATCGAGCAGACCATCGGCGAGCTCGCCCACGAGGTCACGATCGTCATCGTCACCCACAACATGCAGCAAGCAGCACGTGTGTCCGACCGCTGCGCGTTCTTCGTCGCGGAGGCCGGGACCCCCGGCTTCATCGTGGAGCACGGGCCGACGTCGGCTGTCT
>JBKJPD010000595.1:0-7495 GCA_046595345.1 Pseudonocardia sp. | reverse complement strand
TTCTCCCGTTCGCGTTGGGTGGCGCAACTACGCTCGAGAATCTGCAGTTGCTGTGCGGTCGGTGCAATCAGGAGAAGTCGGCGAATCTCTAGGGTTTTCGACGCCTGGGCAGATTCGATCGGCCAGGTCGGGCCGGCGGCGCGGCGGTCTGGGCCCTGCGGACGAGTGCGACGCCGGCGAGGATCAGGACGGCGCCGATGGGCAGTGTCCAGCGGGCAGGCTCGCCGAGAACGGTGATTCCGAGCGTCAGGGCGACGGCCGGCATCAGGTAGGTCACGACGCTCGCGGCGATGTGCCCCTCGGTGGCGATCAGCGTGAAGTTGATGATCAGCGCTGGTCCGGTCCCGGCGATCCCGAGAATGAGGATCGCGACGATGGGCTCGGTGGCCGGCGCGCCGGCGAGGCGTCCGCCGAACGGAAGTGCAATCGCCATGATCGCCGTTGCGGCCGTGAGCTGTGCGGCGGTGAGGGTGAGCGGGGGCAGCCCGCGGTTGGCGAGGAATCGGCCTTGGTAGATGTAGGACAGGCCGTAGCTCGCTGCCGCTTCGATGCAAGCGATGATGCCGACGGTTCCGTCGGCGGTGTTGTTCCACGGTTCGTAGACGACGATGATGCCGAGGAACCCGAGCACGACGCCGACGACTGTCCGTCGGGTCAGGCGGGAATCGGATCCCACCAGCGCAGCGAGAATGACTGTCCATAGTGGAGTGTTGGCGAGCTGGCCCCACATCCTCGCGCCGTCGGGCCGTGGGAGTCGTCGGATCAGCACTATGGGAACGAGCACGAGCGCGCCCAGGGCGAGCCGCGTGAACGTGATTTGCACCGGTGTGAATCCGCCGAGTGACAGCTTGATCCAGAAGAATCCGGATCCCCACAGCAGTGCGAGCGCTGCGACCAGGCCAGTAGCGCGCACGGCTATTCGACCGGTGCGTCGTCGCGCAGACCGGACAGGTCGGCGCGCATGACGAACCTGGTCAGCTCGTAGGGCTCGCCGTCGGTGTCGATGCTGGTGTGGAGCACGTCGAGTACGGGGATGCCGGAGGACAGCGGCAGGTGTTCGCGCTCGGGGCCGGCTGTGGCCTGCGGCAGGGTGAGACGTTCGGGCTGTCGCTCGACGACATCGACTTCGACGCCCGGGTCCTGCACGTCGTCCGGCAGGTGAAGCTCATGCGCGGACGGTTCGTGTTCGCGCCACCCGAGCACGGCAAGGTCCGGGAGGTGCCGCTGCCGACTCCGTCGCCGATGCCGTGCGGACGCACATCGCGCGCTTCCGACCGTTGGCGATGACGTTCCCGTGGGTCAAAGTGGGCCGATGGGTTCCATGCCCCGCGCCACTTCTCCGCCTCGGTCCTGCTCGACGCCGTTCTCGCGCCCGTCCACGACGAAGACCCGGCCTCTGCACCCGAGGGCGAGAAGGCCGGGCCTCCACCGTCTGACGGCCTGCTGACGGCCTGATCATTGAGCTAGGACCCGTTTTCGCAGGTCAGGCAGCCCGACTGATCAGACGTCGTAGTACAGCGCGAACTCGTACGGGTGCGGGCGCAGCCGCAGCGGGTCGATCTCGTTCTCCCGCTTGTAGGAGATCCACGTCTCGATCAGGTCGGGGGTGAACACGCCACCTTCGAGCAGGTAGTCGTGGTCCATCTCGAGCCGGTCGATGACTGCCTCGAGGCTGGCAGGCACCTGCGCGATGTCCTTGGCCTCCTCGGGCGGCAGCTCGTAGAGGTCCTTGTCGATCGGGGCCGGCGGCTCGATCTTGTTCTTGATGCCGTCCATGCCGGCCATCATCATCGCCGCGAACGCCAGGTACGGGTTGCCCGACGAGTCGGGGCAGCGGAACTCGATGCGCTTGGCCTTCGGGTTGTTGCCCGTCAGCGGGATCCGGATGCAGGCCGAGCGGTTGCGGGCCGAGTAGACCAGGTTGACCGGGGCTTCGAAGCCGGGGACCAGTCGGTGGAAGGAGTTCACCGTGGGGTTGGTGAACGCCAGCAGGCTCGGCGCGTGGTGCAGCAGGCCGCCGATGTAGTAGCGCGCGATGTCCGACAGGCCGCCGTAGCCGGCCTCGTCGTGGAAAAGTGGCGTGCCGTCCTTCCACAGCGACTGGTGCGCGTGCATGCCCGAGCCGTTGTCGCCGAAGAGCGGCTTCGGCATGAACGTGACGGTCTTGCCTGCGTGCCATGCGGTGTTCTTGATGATGTACTTGAACAGCATGAGGTCATCAGCCGAGTGCAGCAGCGTGTTGAACTTGTAGTTGATCTCGGCCTGGCCCGCTGTGCCGACCTCGTGGTGCCCGCGCTCGAGGGTGAACCCGGCGTTGGTCAGGTTGGTGGCCATGTCGTCGCGCAGGTCGGCGTAGTGGTCGACCGGCGGGACGGGAAAGTAGCCCCTCTTGTAGTTGACCTTGTAGCCCAGGTTGCCGCCGGCCTCTTCTCTGCCGGTGTTCCACCAGCCCTCGACCGAGTCGATGTGGTGGTACTGCTGGTGCGGGTCGGACCCGAACCGCACCGAGTCGAAGATGAAGAACTCGGCCTCGGCACCGAAGAAGCAGGTGTCGGCCACGCCGGACGCCGCCAGGTACTGCTCGGCCTTGCGGGCTACGTTGCGCGGGTCACGGCTGTAGGGCTCGCCCGTGATCGGATCGTGCACGAAGAAGTTCATGTTGAGCGTCTTGTGCTTGCGGAACGGGTCCAGGCGGGCCGTCGCGAAATCCGGGAACAGCGCCATGTCGGATTCGTTGATGGCCTGGAAGCCCCGGACCGACGAACCGTCGAAAGCGATACCGGCTTCGATGAAGTCCTGGTCGAAGGCTGTGGCGGGGACGGTGAGGTGCTGCATCACGCCGGGCAGGTCGCAGAACCGGATGTCGACGTACTCGACATTTTCGTCCTTGATGAAGCCCAGGACCTCTTCGGAGTTGCTGAACACCCTCACTGGCTCCTTCGATCGGGACGTAGGTCGTTGGCGACGCTATGGCGGCCGTGTTGCCCGCCGGTCACTCGCTCGTTTCACAGAGGTTAACGGCGGTGTGTGCCGGCGCACCCCGCGGCCTGCCGACTAAACTTGTGAGATGGCCCGCTGGATCGAGTCCTGGTTGCCCGGATCGTCCGTTGGTCCGGGCGGACGCAGCGGTGGAGACCATCCGGGGGACCGGTTGGGGCTCCCGGCGGGAGGGGTCAGTTCGGTGGCGGGGTTCGGTCGGCGGTTCGCCGCGCTCGCGGTGGACTGGCTACTCGGGTACCTCATCGCGACGCTCGTCTCCGGCACCGATCCCCTCGTCAACCCGAGCTTCTCCTGGAACGTGCTCGGCATCTGGTTCCTGTTGACCGCTGTGCCCGTGGCGGTGTTCGGCGCCAGCGCAGGGATGACGGTATTCGGCATCCGGGTGGCCTCGATCGACTCCGCGGCCGTGGTCGGCGTTCCGCGGGCTGTCCTGCGCACCGCCATGATCGCGCTGGTGATCCCGCCGCTGGTTCGTGACAGCGACGGCCGGGGCTGGCACGACCGCGCCACCCGCACGGTCGTGGTCCGCACCCGGGCATGAACCCGGGCACCCACCGCGATCGGCACCTAGCCGGGATCGAGATCATCAGGCACGGGGTCCGGGCCTCGGCGTACAGCGCTCGCTTGATGGTGCGGTCCTGGACCCGGGTGAACGGCGAGGGGGCCGTCAGCGTCGGCGGACCGTGCGCTGCACGCTGCGCATCTTCGCGCCGGCCGGCATCGGACCCTTCGGCATCGCGGCGGCGCGGGACCCCAGGGCGGCGAGGCGGGACTCGATCGTCTCCATCTGCTTGGTGCTGATGTTGCGCGGCAGCTTCATGATGTGGCGCTGCAGCTTCTTGAGCGGGATCTGACCCTCGTCGTTGCCCACGATGAGGTCATAGATCGGAATCGTGCCGGCGACGCGCGCGGTGCGCTTCTTCTCCTGAGCGAGAAGGCTCTTCACCCGGTGGGGGGCGCCCTCGGCCACGAAGATGATGCCAGGACGGCCGATGACCCGGTGCACGGCGTCGAGGTGGGTGGTGCCGGCGACCCCGGCCGTGACGCGCCACTGCCCGCGCATGTTGTCCAGTGCCCAGCCCGCGGCGCCCGGCTGGCCTTCGGCCTTCGTGTACACCGAGCTCTGCACCCGGCGCCCGAACACGCTCACCGCGGCGAGCAGGCCGATCGCGATGCCCACCGGCAGCAGGAGCAGCGCGATGTCCATTCCGAAGAACAGTCCGATGCCGAAGGTCAGTGCGACGGCGAGCACGAGGACGCCGAGCATCAAGGGGATGAGCGCCTTGTCCTCGCGGCGCTGCACCTTGAAGGCTTCCCAGATCTGCTTGCGGCGCGCTTTCGACGCGACGCGTTTGTCTCGCTTGGCTTCCTTCTTGGACGCCTTGATCTGGGCTGCGCTTTCGGGCTTACCACCGGCCATGAAGCCAGGATACGGGTCAGGCCGACGTGATCGCGGCGAGCCGCGCCTCAGTGCCCTCAGCAGGGCGTCGACGGACGGCCCGAGATGATCACGGTGCCATGCGGGCCAGTAGCGAGCGGGCCTCCTGGGTCGCCGCGCCGCCGGTCGACAGGTGGGTCAGAGCGTCCGGGAGCAGCTCTCCGCGGGCGCGGATGGTCTGCGCGTAGAGGCGTCCGGCGCGGTAGGACGAGCGCACCAGCGGACCGGCCATCACCCCGGCGAAGCCCATCTCCTCCGCGGTCGTCGAGTGCTCGACGAACTCCTCGGGCTTGACCCACCGATCCACCGGATGGTGCCGCGGCGACGGGCGCAGGTACTGG
This sequence comes from Pseudonocardia sp., assembly GCA_046595345.1. Classification (GTDB taxonomy): domain Bacteria; phylum Actinomycetota; class Actinomycetes; order Mycobacteriales; family Pseudonocardiaceae; genus Pseudonocardia. Next base: position 2,716 of record JBKJPD010000595.1, on the reverse strand, counting down.
GTGATCGTGATGATCTCGCATCCCGCGGAATGCAGATCGCGCAGCGCGGACGTGACCTCGTCCGGTGTCTCGCCCATACCCAGGATCAGGTTCGACTTGGTGACCAGCCCCGCCGCGCGTGCCTTCGTGATCACCTCGAGCGAGCGCTCGTAGCGGAACGCGGGGCGGATGCGCTTGAAGATCCTCGGCACCGTCTCCAGGTTGTGCGCAAGCACCTCCGGCCGCGAGCCGAACACCTCGTCGAGCTGGATGTCGAGGGAGTTGAAGTCGGGGATCAACAGCTCGACGCCGGTGCCGGGGTTGAGCGCATGAATCTGCCGGACCGTCTCGGCGTAGAGCCACGCACCACCGTCGGGCAGGTCGTCGCGGGCGACGCCGGTGATCGTGGAGTACCGGAGGCCCATCGTGGCGACGGACTCTGCGACGCGACGGGGCTCGTCCCGGTCGAGGTCGGTGGGCTTGCCCGTGTCGATCTGGCAGAAGTCGCAGCGCCGGGTGCACTGCTCCCCTCCGATGAGGAAGGTGGCCTCCCGGTCCTCCCAACACTCGTAGATGTTGGGGCAGCCGGCTTCCTCGCAGACCGTGTGCAGGCCACCGGAGCGGACCAACGCCTTCAGCTCGGTGTACTGCGGCCCGGTGCGGGCCTTCGTCCGGATCCACGGCGGCTTGCGCTCGATCGGGGTCTCGCTGTTGCGGACCTCGAGACGCAGGAGCTTGCGACCTTCGGGTGCGATCGTCACGCCCGTCAGGTTACGCCGCGTTCCTCATCCCGGATCGGGAGTGACCGACGTAGCAACCGCCGTGGCATCCCACAGCCGCCGCGCCAGCTCGACATTCCGCGCGGCGGCGTTGCGGCGGGCCGGGGCCGGGTGGCCGCGGATCTCGCCCAGTCCGCGGGGGCCGATGTAGTCACCCCCACTGACCCGCGGCGCCGTGGCCGCGTAGAGCTGCGGCAACATCCCGGTGCGGACCGGCTGCGTGATCACCTTGTTCATCACGGTCGCGATCCCCGACAGCCACGCCCCACCGCGCTGCCGCATCGAGTTGCCGAGCAGTTGGGTGTCGGTCAGGCCGGGATGGGCCGCGACGGAGATCACATCTTCGCCGTGGGCGCGCAACCGCCGGTCCAGCTCGATGGCGAACAGCAGGTTGGCGAGCTTCGACTGGCTGTAGGCCCGTGCCGGCAGATAGGGGCGACGCGCGAAGTGCAGGTCGTCGACGTCGAGGCCGGGGCCGCGGTGGGCGAGGCTGGACAGCGTGACGACGCGGGCCGCGCCGCCGCCGCGCAGCGCGGGCATCAGGAGCCAGGTCAGCGCGGCGTGGCCGAGGTGGTTCGTCGCGATCTGTGTCTCGAAGCCGTCGACGGTCATCCCGGGAGGCGTGCCCATCACCCCGGCGTTGTTCATGAGGACGTGCAGCCTGTCGCCGGTTCGGTCGCGGACCTCGGTCGCGGCGCGGTGGACGGACTCGAGGTCGGCGAGGTCGAGCACCACCAGTTCAGCGTCCGGCCCGCCACCTCGCGGTGACCCACCGCCCGGAGCGCTCGCGGAGCGCGCGTTGCCCCGCAGGACCCGATCCAGTGCGGCTTTGCCTCGATCCGGGTCCCGCGCGGTGAGCAGCACCCGGGCACCCGCGCCGGCGAGGGCCACCGCCGAGGCCAGCCCCAGTCCCGACGTCGCACCGGTGATCAGCACCGTACGGTCGGTCTGGTCGGGCATAGCGTCGAGCGACCATCGCATGATCGCCTTCCTACCCTGCCGACGCACCGTCGGCTCACTACCCGGGGCGTAGCGTGGCGGCATGCGCTCGGAAGACGTCCGCTCCTGCCGCCGCAGCCCCGACCCGCTGCGGGTCGAGCGGCTCGGTACCGTCGATTACCTCGCGGCCTGGGACATCCAGCGCGAGCACGTCGCCGCCCGTCGGGGCGGCGGCCCCGACGTGCTGATGCTGCTGGAGCACCCGTCGGTCTACACCGCAGGCAGGCGCACCCGGCCCGCAGACCGTCCCGCGGACGGCACCCCGGTTGTCGACGTCGACCGTGGCGGGCTGATCACCTGGCACGGGCCGGGGCAGCTCGTCGGCTACCCGATCGTCGGGCTCGCCGAGCCGCTCGACGTCGTCGACTACGTGCGGCGGCTGGAGGAGGCCCTGATCCGCGTGGTCGCCGACCTGGGCGTCACCGCCGCCGGGCGGGTGGACGGGCGCAGCGGAGTGTGGCTGCCGGCCGACCACCGTCCGGAGCGGAAGATCGCCGCGATCGGCGTGCGGGTGCAGGGCGGGGTGACGCTGCACGGGTTCGCGCTCAACTGCGACCCCGATCTCACGGCGTTCGACCGGATCGTGCCGTGCGGGATCGCGGACGCCGGGGTCTCCTCGCTCTCGGTCGAGCTCGGTCGCCACGTCACCGTCGCCGACGTGCTCGACCCCGTCTTGGACGCCGTCACCGCCGCGCTCGACGGCATGTTGCCCGTGCGCGCCCACGCCGTGTCGAAGCCCGTCGTCCCCGCGGGATTGGATCTGCAGCTCCACCCGTCGCTGCGCTGACTCCGGCGAACCGGCGGCCGATTCGTACTGGTTCACCCGCCTCTGCGCCCCGACTCGCGGGCCTTTGCGCCCCGACTCGCGTGCCTCTGCGCCCCGACTCGCGGGCTTTTGCGCCCCGACTCGCGGGGCAGATCGACATGGACCTGTGACGACAGAAGTATGGCGGCCCGGG
>JBKJPD010000394.1:0-6553 GCA_046595345.1 Pseudonocardia sp. | reverse complement strand
CGTTGGGGGCACGTACAGCTAGGTCCTGTGGAGCAGCTTGGAGTGCTCGCCACCCTGTCAAGGTGGAGGTCGCGGGTTCAAATCCCGTCAGGACCGCCCGACGATCGCCGGCACCGGCGCCAACAGGCGCAGCAGCCGCTCCACCTCGCGGGCGACCGCCACCCGGCCAGGCCTTAGATAAAGCCTTGGGTCGGCTAGGGACGCGTCACCGTCCAGCACGCGCCTACCTCCTGGGTCAACGCCTTGTTCAGTTGCGTCGCGATGTTGACTTCAGCATGCCGGCGGATATTACGACGACGAGGCCGTCGTCCGGCACGCCCGAGGATCCGTGCAGCACCAGCGGGACCGCCGTCGCGGTCGGCTCCTCCCACGCGATGCTCACCCGCGACGCAGCCGCGGAGGCTGCGGCTTTCGTTCGGGCTACCGGTGTCGACGCACTCGCGCTCGACAACGAGCTGATCGCCGCGATCTCCGACGCCGTCGACTATGCGGTCAGTCCATCTCCTCGATCTTCTTACTGGCCACGGCCATGGCGTACGCGGTGTGTCGGGCTCGCGGCGAACGCGTCCCCAGCGCCGGTGGCATCCGGCGGCAGCACGACCGGAGGCGTCCACCAGGCGTCATCACCGTGCACCGCGATCGCGCCGTGCCGCCCCAGGGTCACCACGACGGCCTTGGCGCCCTGCTCTTGCACCTGCCGGGCCGCGGCCACCACCTCGGTGCGGGCGGCTCGGTCGTGGCCTTCCAGGTCCCGGCGGTCCAACGCGCTGCGCAGCTTGTCGAGGTTCGGCTTGACCACCGCCCCGGCCGCGGCCGCCGCCAGCAGCGCGGGCCCCCGGCGTCGACGACGGTGACCACACTGCTCGTCCGCGCATGGCGAGTCGCCCGCGCTGCGAGGTCGGTGGCAATACCTGTCTTATGTATCTACGTCGGCTGCGCGAGCGCGTCGGATCTCCCTGTGTACGGTGCGCGATGTGGGAGATCGGCCGTGATCGGCGTCATCGGGGCGGAGGAGTCCGTCGACCTGACCCTCGAGGTGGCGGCCGAGATGGGCCTCGCCGACCAGGTAGTCGGACGGGCCTACCAGACCGCCAGTGAGGTGCCGGCCATCGCCCGTGACCTCGATGCTCTGTGTCATGTCCTGCTGTTCACCGGACGCGCTCCCATGGCGACCGCCATCGTCCTCGAGCCCCCGCTACACGCGAAGCTCGAGGTCGTGCACCACACGGCCATCGACCTGTATCGCACCCTCGCCCTGGTGATGCAGGAGCACAGTGGTGAGGTGCCGCGTTTCGTCGTCGACACCATCGACCAAGCCGTGGTGGCCGAGGTCTGTCAGGACTTGCGGATCGCGCCTCCGATCGACGTGCTGAGCCTGGAGACTGCGAACAGCGAGTTGCTCGACCTCGAGGAAGTTGTCGACTTCCATGTCGACGCTGCGCGCGCTCGAGATGCGCAACTGAGCCTGACGTGCTGGGGCGCCGTCAACCGGCGGCTGCAGAACCTGAGTGTGCCGGTCGCCCGCATCGCGCACACCCGGTCAACACTCCACTATGCTCTGACTCGCGCAGTGCTCACCGTCAAGGACGAGCAAGCAGAAGGCGCGCAAGCCGCTGTCGCGTTGCTTCGACCGATCGGGGGCGCGGCCGGGTCGGCTGGCGCAAAGCGTGCCCAGGCATTCGTGAGCCGGCTGCGCGGAGCGCACCTCAGACTTTCCGACGACACGTGGTGCGTACACACGAACTACGCAGCACTGCAGACCTTTCTGTTGGCAGAGCAGAACGGCGTCCCGCCGGACTGGGAGGCGGGATTCGGCGTCGGAGCCACGTTGCCCGATGCCGAGGTGAACGCGCGTCGGGCGTTGAAGATTGCTGGCAAGGGGCGCAACGTCGTCACGGTCCTGCCCGACGGCTCGGTCATCGATCTCGATGCGCGAGCCACCGGCATGCGTCTGCGCGAGACCGACGACCTGCTGCTCGCGCACGCGCGAGACATCGGGCTGCGAGTGCTGACCCTCACCCGGATGGCCGAGGCGCTGCGCGACCTCGACCCGGAGTCCCTGACCATCAGGGAGTTTGCCCGGGCGTACGGCGTCGTTCCGCGGTCAGCCGCGCGACTGCTTGCCCAGCTGGAGAAGGTCGGGATCGCGTCGGTCCGAGGAGTGGACGGCGCACCGGGCGCCGGGCGTCCGCAGCTGGTGTACCGCGTCGACGTGGACCGCATCCTCCCGCGCAGGTCGGCTGTCACAGATGTGAGTCGGTCTTCCGCAACCCGTTGACATCCCACGTCTCGCCCCGCATTCTTGGTGACTCCATTAAGGTCCAATTTAGGACGTGTTTGTGTCACGACTGGATTCCGCCACCTCGGCACTCCTGCGGGAGTTCCGGCGAGATCTGCACGCCCACCCGGAGTTGCGGTTCACCGAGGTGCGCACGGCGGCGAAGCTGGCCGAACGGCTCGGGGCCCTAGGCCTCGAGGTCGAGACTGGCGTGGCCGAGACAGGGGTGGTCGCACGGCTGACCACCGGTCGACCAGGTCCTCACGTGCTGGTGCGGGCGGACATGGACGCCCTGCCGACCCCCGACCTGAAATCGGCCGACTATGCGTCGACATATGACGGCATCTCGCATGCTTGCGGCCATGACGTCCACACCACCGTCGTCCTCGGCATAGCCGAGGTCCTCTGTCGACAAGCGCCGTCGTGCGGCGCCGTGACGTTCGTGTTCCAGCCAGCCGAGGAGATCCCATTCGGAGAGGCAAGCGGTGGGGCGGCGGTCGTGGCGACGGGCCTGCTCGACGACGTCGACGTCGTACTCGGTCTGCACTGCTGGCCCGCGCTGCCCGCCGGCACCATCGGTGTCGATGGGACGACCGCGATGGCGAGCAAGAAGGCGTTCAGGATCGCCATGCGCGGCATAGGCGCTCACGCCGCGACGCCGAGCCATGGTCGTGACGCTGTCCTGGCAGCAAGTTCGCTGGTTGTCCACCTGAACCAGCTCCTGGGTCGGGAGATGGACCCGGGAGAGCGGGCTGCCCTCAACGTCGGCACGATCACTGGTGGGCGGTCACAGAGCATCGTCGCCCCGTCCGCGGAGATCACGGGGACCATCAGGACGGTCGACTCGGCGCTCTCGACGCGGCTCCGCGATGCAGTGGACCGGGTCGCCGCCGGGACGGCGCACACCTTCGGGGTCGAGGCGACGGTGGAGTGGAAGAACGACATGCCGCCGGTCGTCAACGACGCCGAGCTGGTGCACCGCGCCTTGGCTGTGCTCCAGACAAGTCCGTCGGTCGAGGTGAAGCTGCTGGACGCACCACCGATGACCGCCGACGACTTTGCGCTCTACGCACAGGAACGTCCAGGGCTCTATGTGAAACTGGGTGTGAAGTCTGGCGATGGGTCCCTGGGTGGCCATCCGCTGCACGATGGACGGTTCGACGTCGACGAGTCTTCGATCGACATTGGCGTGCTCGGCCTCACCGCCTTGATTGATGACTTGATGTCCAACGGCTGGGGAAAGCGCGCGTCATGAATCAGATCAGTCACTTCTGGTACCTGCCGATGGACGTGGTGCACTTCGGTGCGGGGGCAGTCGAGCAGCTGGGCTCGGAGATCGACCGGTTGGGCGCGAGTCGCGTTCTGCTGGTCAGCTCCCCGACGGTCAACGCACACAAGGACCTCGGCGGCCGGGTGGCCGAGGTTCTTGGGGACCGGCTGGCAGCCGTCTTCGACGGCGTCCGACCACACGTCCCTTACGGCTGTCTGCAGGACGGCCTCGACCTTGTCCACCGGCATAACCCTGACCTCATCGTCTCGCTCGGTGCGGGAAGCGTGGTGGATGCCGCCCGCGCTCTGGCCCTCGCTGCCGGAGAAGGGGTCAAGGAGGCGTCCGCCCTGCAGGCTTGGCGGGCGACGTTCACCCCGCCCGACGCCGTGAAGATCCCGAAGACCAGCGGTTCGGCGCTGCCGATCGTGGCGATCCCGACGACGCTGTCGGCCGCCGAGTTCGCCAACGCCGGAGCCGTCACAGACGAAGCACGCGCGACCAAGGACCTGTTGATCGCGGACGAGCTGACGCCGCGATCGGTCATCCTCGACCCGGAGCTCGCGGTCACGACCCCGATCGACATCTGGGTGAGCACGGGGATGCGCGCCCTCGATCACGCAATCGAGACCGTCTACTCACCACGTCAGGGCCCGATCACCGACGCGCTGAGTCTTGACGCCATCCGCCGGCTTTCCGCCAGCCTGCGCGCCGCAGTCGCAAGCCCGGACGACGTCGAAGCCCGCGGCGAGGGGCAGATCGGCGCCTGGGCCTCGTACTTCGGCGAGATGAACCTCACCCTCGGCCTCTCGCATGCGATCGGGCATCAGATCGGCGCGCGGTACCGCGTCCAGCACGGGTGGACGAGCTGCGCCGTGCTCCCGTCCGTCATGCGCTGGCTGTCTCCCGCCACCGCCGGTCGTCAGGCGCTGGTGGCCGGCGCCCTCGGGGTCGACACGTCGACGATGTCTGATGCCGAGGCAGCCGAGGCCGCGGCGGCGCAGGTCGAGCGCCTCACCCGGGACTTGGGGTTACCGGAGAATCTCACTGCCCTGGGTGTCGAGCCCGCGGACTTCCGCGAGCTGGCCGATGCGGTCATGCAGGACCTGGTGGTTGCGGGTAGCCCGCGACCTGTCGCGAGGGATGACGTGCTGGACATCCTGGGGCAGGCGACATGACGGAGCCTGCAGCAGTTCGCGTGTCAGGGGTGTCCAAGCGCTACCCCGGTGTCCAGGCACTCGACGGGGTTGACGTGGAGGTCCTGCCCGGCGAGGTGCACGTGCTCCTCGGGGAGAACGGGGCCGGGAAGTCGACGCTGGTCAAGGTGCTGTCCGGCGCGGTCCAGCCCGACGCCGGGACGATCCGGATTGCCGGTGAGACGGCCGTCCTCCTCAACCCGCATGCGGCCCAGCAGGCAGGGATCAGCACAGTCCACCAGGAGCTCTCGCTCGTCCCGGACCTGACGGCGGCGCAGAACATCTTTCTTGGCCGGGAGATCCTTCGGCCCGGGACACCGCTCCTCGCACGCGGCGAGATGGAACGCGAGGCGAGGAAGCTGATGGCCTCGCTCAAGCTGAACATCGATCCCAGCACCCCTGTACGGCGCCTGAGTCTCGCTGTCCGGCAGGTCGTCGAGATCGTCGGTGCGCTCGCCCAGAACCCCCGCGTGCTGATTCTCGACGAACCGACGTCGTCCCTGTCCGAGCAGGAGACTGAGGAGCTCTTCGACCGGATCCGTCAGATCCGGGCCGAAGGCGTTGGCGTCATCTACATCTCGCACCGGCTCGAGGAGATCGAGCGGATCGCCGACCGCGTCACCGTCATGCGGGACGGCCGTGTCGTGGAGGCGGGGCTTCCCGCGACCACACCGCTCGCTGCGCTCGTACGGCTCATGGTCGGTCGCGATGTCAGCGAGGAGTTCCCTGCTAGGGACGCGACGATCGGCGAGGCACTGCTGACCGTGGAGGGGCTCACGGTCCCCGGCGTGGTCGACGACGTGTCGTTCACTCTTCGATCCGGCGAGGTCATCGGCATCTTCGGGCTCGTCGGAGCCGGGCGTACGGAGCTACTGAGGGGGCTCTACGGCCTCGACAAGGCCGACGGACGAGCCCAGGTGAACGGCCGACAGATCGTCCCCGACGGTTCCCCGCGGCGGTCGCTGGATGCCAAGCTCGCCCTCGTTCCGGAGGACCGGCACGCCTGGGGACTCGTCCTGCCGATGAGCGTCCGGGACAACATCTGCCTCTCGGCGCTCGACGAGTGCACGTCCCACGGCGCGCTCTTGCGCTCCAGGCTCGAGGCCCTAGCCCAACGCTTCATGCAGGCGATGCGGGTCAAGGCACCAGACACCCGGGTCCCCGTGGGCAATCTCTCGGGAGGAAACCAGCAGAAAGTGGTGATCGCCCGCGCCCTTGCCGCCGGCAGCGACGTCATCTTGCTCGACGAGCCCACTCGCGGCGTCGACATCGGCGCGAAGATCGAGATCTATCAGCTCATCGCGCAGCTCGCCGCCGAGGGCAAGGCCGTCCTCGTCGTCTCGTCCGACCTGCCCGAGGTCCTCGGGCTCAGCGACCGCGTGCTGGTCATGCGGCAGGGCCGCATCAGCGGCGAGTTCCCCAAGGAGGAGGCGTCACCCGAGGCGCTTCTCCGGGCGGCGCTGCCAGTCGAAGGGGCCGTCGCATGACTGCCCTGCGCTTGGTGCGCAGCCGGCTGGACTCCATCCAGTGGGAGACCGCGGGGCTGCCCGTCGCACTAGTTGCTCTCTTCCTCTTCTTCGCTGTCCAGGCACCCAACTTCGCCGAGACGTCCAACTTCTCCAACGTCGCCCGCCAGGTGGCGGTCCTCGGCCTGATCTCAACGGCGCAGACGGTCGTCATCCTCACCGCAGGCATCGACCTGTCGGTCGGGTCCACGGTGGCGCTGGCCAGCGTGCTGACAGCGACAGGACTCAGAGACGGCAACCCGCTGCTGGGCATCGCGCTGGCGCTGGGCGCCGGGCTCCTCGTCGG
>JBKJPD010000323.1:0-4593 GCA_046595345.1 Pseudonocardia sp. | reverse complement strand
CACGTCGCCGTCGAGTTCGTGCACCCGGTGATCGTCGGGAAGAAGGCGCTGCCCGCGGTGGCCCTGACCGGGCCCGACCTCGTGTCGACGGTGCGCGTGTCGGTCCGCCCCGGCGACGTGGTGCTGGCCGTCGCCGCAGCCGACGACGCCGCGGTGCGCTCGGTGATGCGCCGCGCCCCGGCGTGGGGCGCCACGACGCTGTGGATCGGCAGCGGCACCCGGCCCACCGCGGGCGCGGCCGATCACGTCCTGTGGATCGACGATCCCGACCCCCGGCTGCCCGCCACCGGCGGTTTCGTGCTGCTTTACCACCTGCTGTGGGAGCTCACGCACGTCTGCTTCGAGCACCCCGGACTTCTCACGCCGCAAGCGCCGGAGTGCATCGAGGACGTCTGCATCACGTGCAGCGATGAGGGCCGCCTCGGAGAGGTGGTCGCCGCCGCCGTCGACGGGATGGCCAGGGTGCGCACCGGCGAGGGTGAGGAGCAGGTGATGACGATGCTCGTCGAGCCGGTCGGGCCCGGCGACCTCCTGCTCGTGCACGCCGGGCTGGCGATCAGCAAGATCGATGAGGAGGTGGGTCGGTGACAGATACCGAGGCCACCAACTTCCTCTATCCGTTCCTCGATGCAGAAGAACGCGACCAGGATTCGCTGCTGGTCGACCTCGCCGCCTCCGCGCGGGCCAAGGCTGCCGAGAGCGCGGAGTTGCGGGCGAGCACGCTCGTCGAGTGCGCCGGGCTGGTCGCCACCGCCGCCGCCGAGATGGCGCGCCGGTTCCGCAACGGGGGCCGGCTGTTCGCGTTCGGCAACGGGGGCAGCTCCACCGACGCGTCGACGCTGGCCGGCCTGTTCGCGCACCCTCCGCTGGGATCACAGCTGCCGGCCTGGTCCCTGACCGCCGACCAGGCGATCCTCACGGCGCTGGGCAACGACGTGGGATTCGAGCTCATCTTCGCTCGGCAGCTCATCGCGCGGGCCGGCGAGATGGACATCGCGGTCGCGATGTCCACCAGCGGCAGTTCGAAGGATCTGACCGCAGCCTTCCGTGAGGCCCGCAAGCGTGGGATGTTCACGGTCGGGTTCGCCGGCTACGGCGGTGGCGAGTTCGCGGCCAGCCCCGATGTCGACGTGTGTTTCGTTGTCCGCTCGCAGAGCGTGCATCGCATCCAGGAGTCGCAGGCGCTCCTCGGTTATCAGCTATGGGCCGCGGTGCACGAGCACCTGGCCGAGATGGGGAACTCATGAGTAGGTCTGCGAGCGACTACCTGTCCTCGGGTCCGAGCTTCGCCGAGGGCGAGGTGATCGAGCGGATCGAAGCGTTCCGCAAGCGCCGCCCCCGGCTGCGTGACGAGATCATCACCCTGGCGCACGGCGCGGGCGGCAAGTCCTCTGCCGCGCTGGTCGACGCGGTGTTCGTCGAGGCGTTCCGCAACGACCAGCTCGAACAGCTCGGTGACGGGGCGGTGCTGACACTGCCCAGCGGCGAGCGGCTGGCGTTCTCGACGGACTCGTTCGTCGTGCAGCCCCTGCGCTTCCCCGGCGGCTCGATCGGCCACCTCGCCGTGCACGGCACCGTGAACGACCTGGCGATGGCCGGTGCGAAGCCGAGCTGGATCTCCGCGGCGTTCGTGCTCGAGGAGGGCTTCAACATCGCGGAGCTCAAGGAGATCGTCGCCGACATGGCGGCGGCGGCCGTTGCGGCCGGGGTGCAGATCGTCACCGGTGACACCAAGGTCGTGCCCAAGGGCGCGGCCGACGGGGTCTTCATCACCACTGCGGGCGTCGGGATCATCCCGGCCGGTCGCACGTTCGGCGCCGCGTCGGTGAAGCCGGGTGACCGGCTGATCATGTCGGGCACGATGGGCGACCACGGGATGGCCGTGATGCTCGCTCGCGGCGACCTGGCGATCGAGGCCGACATCCGCTCCGACACGGCCGCTGTGAGCGACCTCGTGGAGGCGCTGCTGGCGGCCGCCCCGTCGACGCGCTGGATGCGCGACCCGACCCGAGGTGGCGTCGGCACCGTCTGCAACGAGTTGGCCCAGGCCACCGGGCTCGGCGTAGTGCTCGACGAGCAGCGGCTTCCCATCAAGCCGATGGTCAACGGAGCCTGCGAGATGCTCGGCATCGACCCGCTCTACGTCGCGAACGAGGGCAAGTTCCTCGCGGTCGTGGCACCCGACGAGCTCGACGCCGGGCTCGCCGCGATGCGGGCCCACCCCATGGGTGGTGAGGCCGTCGTGATCGGAGAGATCACCGAGCAGCCGGAGTCCACCGTCGTGCTGCGCACCGCCTTCGGCGGTACCCGGATCGTCGACATGCTCGTCGGCGACCCCCTCCCCAGAATCTGTTAGGAGAACGCCATGTGCCTCGGTATTCCGGGACGGATCGTCGAGATCGTCGACGCGGAGAACTGCCTCGCGAAGGTCGATGTCAGCGGGGTGCAGCGCACGATCAGCGTGCGACTGCTGGAGAAGGACATGCCGGAGCCCGACGATTGGGTACTCGTCCACGTCGGTTTCGCCATGGCCAAGATCGATGAGAAGGAAGCGCTCCTGACGTTGGCCGCCGTGCAGCATCTCGGTGAGGCTTATACCGACGAGCTCGAAGCCTTCGTCAACTCCTCGATCGTCTGAGTAAAGGGAGAACCATGCGATTCGTCGACGAGTTCCGCGACCCAGCCGCCGCCCGCAAGCTGCTGGGTGCCATTGAGATCCTTGCCGGCACCGGCGACGGCGCCCAGCATTTCAAGTTCATGGAGGTCTGCGGGGGGCACACGCACACCATCTACCGGCACGGCATCGAGCACCTGCTCCCGGCAAACGTCGAACTGGTGCATGGTCCGGGCTGCCCCGTGTGCGTCATCCCGATGGGCCGGGTCGACGACGCGATGTGGCTGGCCGAGCAGCCGGACGTGATCTTCACGTGCTTCGGCGACATGATGCGGGTGCCGGGCAGCCGCGGCAGCCTGCTGGACGCGAAGGCCCGCGGCGCGGACGTCCGGTTCGTGTACTCGCCGCTGGACGCGCTCAAGCTCGCGGTGGACAACCCCACCAAGCATGTCGTCTTCTTCGCGCTCGGGTTCGAGACCACCGCGCCGTCCACGGCGGTCACGCTGGTGCGCGCCCGTGAGTTGGGGATCACCAACTTCAGCGTGTTCTGCAACCACGTCACGATCGTGCCGCCGCTCAAGGCGATCCTGGATTCGCCGGACCTGCGCCTGGACGGGTTCCTCGGCCCGGGTCACGTCTCCACCGTGGTCGGGAACCGGCCGTACCGGTTCGTCACAGAGGTCTACAAGAAGCCGATCGTCGTGGCCGGGTTCGAGCCGCTGGACATCCTGGCCTCGGTCGCGATGCTGCTCCGCCAGATCCGCGAGGGCCGCTGTGAGGTCGAGAACCAGTACTCCCGGGTCGTGCACGAGGAGGGCAACCCCGCGGCGCTGGCCCTGATGGCCCAGGTCTTCGAGCTGCGGCCGCACTTCGAGTGGCGGGGGCTGGGCTTCATCTCGCAGAGCGCGCTCAAGCTCAACGGGGACTTCGCGGAGTTCGACGCCGAGCTGCGCTTCGCGATGCCCGGGATCCGGGTCGCCGACCCGAAGGCGTGCCAGTGCGGTGAGGTGCTCAAGGGTGTCCTCAAGCCGTGGGAGTGCAAGGTGTTCGGCACCGCATGCACCCCGGAGACGCCGATCGGGACGTGCATGGTGTCCCCGGAGGGCGCGTGTGCCGCGTACTACAACTTCGGCCGGATGCACCGTGACGCCGCGCAGCTGGTCGGGCAGGCAGGGACGTTGTGACGTCCCCGGGTGCCCTGACAGCGAAGGGGGACACCCGGGGCCCGTGGATGTTCGCCCGCTACGCCTACGCGCCCAACGCGCTGGGCTACTGCGGCCCGCCCTCGGCCGCGACGCTGGCCGAGGGCGGCACGGTCGAGAGCCGGGACGACCAGGTGCGCGCGGTGGCGAAGCGGTTCTCTGGTGCCTGGCCCTACCTGCAGGTACTTGCCCGGCTGACCGGTATCGAGGACCCGCTGGACCACCGTCTCGTCGAGTCGTACTGGCTCGGGGGCGGGGTCAATGACGATCTCGACTCCCGTGAGTTCGGGGCCGAACTACTCGCCGTCATCGGGCCGCAGGCCGGGCACTACTGGACCCACCTCACTCCCGAGCTGCTCGACGAGGCGGCGGGTGATCACTGCTTCCACGTGTTCGGCGTGTACCCGTGGACGCGGCTGCTGGGCAAGGGCATGGATGAACAGCCCCTGCACGTGCTCGACAGCTGCCGGATCCGTTGGGGCACGGTGCTCTCCCGGTCGGGGGAGACCATCGAGGTGTCGTCGCGGCGCCTGAGTTGGGACGGCACGGCGCTCGGTCTGGCCGACCCGACCGTCGAGCATGTCCAGGTGTCGGTGGACGGCCTGAGTTTCGTTCCCGACGTCGCCGAGGGTGACGAGGTGGCCCTGCACTGGGATCGGCTGACCGACCGCCTTACGGCCCCCCAGGTGCAGACGTTGGATGACAGCACGGTCCGCCAACTGGTGGCCACGAACAGGAGATTGCAGGCATGACGGCACTTCGCGCGCGGAAGGGGCT
>JBKJPD010000279.1:0-6902 GCA_046595345.1 Pseudonocardia sp. | reverse complement strand
TGGCCATCACGTACTCACCGGGCGCGGGAACGATCGCGGGCAGGCCGCGACCGCCCAGTTCCGGCGGGGCGTCGACCAGCGCGCCGCTGCGCCCGCCGAGCCAGGCGACGTGGTCGGGCCACCACGAGCCCTTCTCAGTGGTGGCGGCATCGAGCCAGTGCGCAGGCTCGGACGGCGTCGACCCGGCCACGCGGAAGCTGGCCTTCGGGTTGCCGGGCGGGTTGACGAGTGAGGCGATGTGACCGCTCGTCGAGAGCACGAACCGGCTCTCACCGCCGAGCAGCCCGGTGGTCCGGTAGCAGGACTGCCATGCGCACAGGTGGTCGGCGATCCCGGCGATCACGTAGCTGTCCCGGTCGATCTTGGACAGGTCGATCGCCGTGCCGAGCATGTGCGCTGCGCCGGGGGTGACGAGCAGGTTGCGCACCGCGATGTCGATGAAATCACGGTGCAGGCCGGCCGTCATGCGGGTGGTGTCGGCGTTCCAGAACAGGATGTCGAACGCCTTGGGCGGCTCGCCGCGAAGGTAGTTGTTCACCCAGTAGTTCCAGATCAGGTCGTTGGGCCGCAGCCAGGCGAACACCTCCGCGAGCGCCCGCCCGTCGAGGTATCCCTTCTTCCGGGAGGCCTCCACGGCCGTGCGGGCCGTCTCCGGGTCCAGCAGGGCGCCCGTCGTGCCGGACTGGTGCTGGTCGAGCACAGTGACCGCGAACGTCACCGACGCCACGCGGTCCTGTGCGCCGGTCGCGGCCAGGTGTGCGAGCAGCATCGATGTGATCATGCCGCCGGAACAGAACGCCATCAGCGATGTCGACGACGTGCGCGTGATCCGCTCGCAGGCGTCCATCGCGTCGAGGATCGCCTGCCCGTAGGTGTCGAGGTTCCACGCGGCGTGCTCGGCGCCGGGGTTGCGCCACGACATCAGGAACACCTGCTGACCGCCCATGACCAGGTTCTGCACGATGCTGCGGCCGGGCGCGAGGTCGGCCACGTAGTACTTGTTGATCGTCGGGGGGACCAGCAGCAGGGGGATCTCGCGGACCTTCGTGGTCTTCGGCAGGTACTGGATCAGCTCGAACACCGGTGTACGCAGCACCACGGCGCCAGGTGTGGCCGCGAGGTCGGTGCCGACGGTGAACGCGTCCGGCTCGACCATCGACGGGACCCGCGGCGGCTCGGCGAGGTCGGCGACCAGTGCCCTGGCCCCACGGACGACGCTGGCGCCGCGCGAGTCGATCGCCGCCCGCCAGGCGACCGGGTTGAGCAGCGAATTGCTGGGGGCCAGCGCGTCGATGATGTTGTCGACGGCGAACCGGACCCGCTCGTGGTCGGCCCATCCGAGTTCGGCGTCCTCGACGAGATCGGTGGCGGTGCCCCCCGCGGCGATGTGGATCTGTACCAAGCGCCGAAGCAGCGGGTTCGACGCCCACAACGGGTCGGCGTAGCGCTTGTCCTTCGGGTGCGGGGCGATCTCGGACAGGCCCACCCCGATCCGGGTGAGCTCGGCGGCGAGGCCTGCACCGCGCCTCGCCACCGTGACGGGCCGCCCGGCCAGCGAGGCGGCCAGCCGCGCTCCCGCGGCAGCGGGCAGCATCCGGCGCAGCGGGCCGAGCGCGCCGTCGGACAGGAGCATGTCCAGTCCGGTTGCGACGTCGCCGTCGGGGCCGTCATAGGCAGGCTCGGTCATATGCGCTCCTTCACGACGGCGGGCCGGTCCCGGTCGGGCTCGGCTCGATCGGTGTCAGCGTGAGCGGTGACAGCTTGGGCGGAGTCGGCGTCGGGGGCAAGTCAGTACCCGACCGGGCGGAACCCGCCGGTGGATCGACCGCGGGGTCCGTCCAGGTAGCCAGCATCCGCCGCAGCCGCCGCTCCCGCCGGGTGGGACGGGAGGGCCATACCTCCTCGACAGCATTGTTGAGCTGGGCACCGAGCACGATCGACAGGCCCAGCAGAAAGCCGAACAGCAGGAATGCGATGGGCGTTGCCAGCGCCCCGTATGTGTAGCCGGTGCCGGTGAGGACCGCGATGTAGATGCGCAGGCCGGTGGTCGAGGTGATGAAGACGACCATTGCGAGCAGGGCGCCGGGCAGCAACCGACGCCACGGCAGGCTGTGCGGCAGCGCGAGCTTGTAGAGCGTGGTCAGGCCGAGCACCAGCGCCAGGCCGACCCCGGGGTAGTAGAACGCTCCGATGATCTCGGTGGCGACGGGGCGCCACGATGGGGGAAGTACCTGCGGCAGGAGGTCCGGGCCCAGTGCGATGACCGGCAGCGTGAACACCGCCACCACCAGCGCGAACAGGTAGATCAGTAGCGAGAAGATCCGCTGCCAGACCGGGTGGCGCACCAGCTTCTGTCCGTGCGCTTCGGTGACGGAGTCGACTATCGAGGCCATCGCCGATGATCCTGCCCACAGCGAGATGACGAATCCGACCGACACGACGTCGGCGCGGCCATTGGTGAGAATGCTCTCCGCGGTGGGGACGATGATCTGGTCGACGACCTCCGGGGTGAACACCCGGCGGGCGAAGCCGATGATGCCCTGCTCGACCGCGTTAACGGTGGCGGGCCCGAACCACCCTCCGACAAAGCCCAGCGAGCCCAGCAGCGCCAGGAAAAGCGGTGGTAGCGACAGTGCCTGCCAGAACGCGGCCTGGGCGGAGTGGGAGAAGATGTCGTCGTCCCAGGCCTTGCCGAGGGTGCGCAGCACAACCCGCCGCACGCCGCGGCGCGGGCCGGCCGTGGGGTCTCCTGACTTGTCGGACCTCATCGGTTCCAGGATGGACCACACCGGCCCGGCAGGCGGGGCGGGGCGGGCCATGCGCCGCCACCCGATGCCGCCCCGTTACCCTGATCCGCACCCCGTGGGTCGGTGTGCCTGCGCTGTCGCGGGCGCCCGCAGGGGGAGATCCCGAGCAGTTCCCGACGTCAGCGGAGATGCGTGTCCCAGGCCCAGCAGCTCGCCCCGTCCTCGCGCCCGCTGCGGGCCTGGCAGCGCAGCGCGCTGGCCCGGTACCTGGCCGCGGCGCCCAAGGACTTCCTGGCCGTCGCGACGCCCGGCGCGGGCAAGACCGCGTTCGCGCTGCGGGTCGCGTCCGAACTGCTGGCGGACCGGGTGATCGACGCGATCACCGTCGTGACGCCCACCGAGCATCTCAAGTACCAGTGGTCGGTCGCCGCGGCGCAGGTCGGCATCGCGTTGGACCCGGACTTCCGCAACTCCACCGGCGCCACCTCGTCGGACTACGCGGGTATCGCCGTCACCTACGCCGGCATCGCGGCGCATCCGATTCTGCACCGGACCCGCACCGAGAACCGGCGCACGATGGTCGTCCTCGACGAGGTGCATCACGCAGGCGACGCCCGCTCCTGGGGCGACGCGGTCAAGGAGGCGTTCGAGCCGGCCACCCGCAGGCTCACCCTGACCGGAACCCCGTTCCGCAGCGACGACAACCCGATCCCGTTCATCGACTACCTGCCCGATGCCGAGGGCGCGCTGCGCAGCCGCGCGGACCACTCCTACGGCTATGCGGAGGCGCTGGCCGACGGCGTGGTGCGGCCTGTGGTGTTCCTGGCCTACTCGGGGCTGTCGAGCTGGCGCACGAGTGCGGGGGAGGAGATCACCGCGCGCCTCGGCGAGCCGATGACCGCCGAGCAGACGGGCCGGGCGTGGCGCACGGCACTGGACCCCGGCGGGGAGTGGATTCCGGCCGTGCTGGCCGCGGCCGACCGGCGGTTGAACGGCCACCGGGCGGGCGGGATGCCCGACGCAGGCGGTCTGGTGATCGCCACCGACCAGACCACCGCCCGCGCCTATGCGGCGCTCCTCACCGAGATCACGGGCACCGCGCCGGTGCTGGTGCTCTCCGACGAGCCGGGCGCGTCGGCGCGGATCGCGCGGTTCGCCACCTCGGACGACCACTGGATGGTCGCCGTCCGAATGGTCAGTGAGGGCGTCGACATCCCGCGTCTCGCCGTCGGTGTCTACGCCACCAGCGCTTCCACCCCGTTGTTCTTCGCCCAAGCCGTCGGCCGGTTCGTCCGGTCGCGTCGGCCGGGGGAGACGGCGTCGGTGTTCGTGCCCAGCGTGCCCGTGCTGCTGGGCCTCGCGAGCGAGCTGGAGGCCCAGCGCGACCACGTACTGGGCAAGCCGCACCGGCCGCAGGAGCTGTGGGACGACGAACTGCTCGCGGCTGCCCAGCGCCGGCAGGACGAGCCGGGGGAGGACGAGAAGTCGTTCACCGCGCTCGGTGCCAGTGCCGAGCTGGATCAGCTGATCTACGAGGGCACCTCGTTCTCCGCGGACGAGGAGGACTACCTGGGCCTGCCCGGCCTGCTGGAACCCGACCAGGTGCGCACCCTGCTCAGCCGGCGTCAGCAGGAATGGCTGTCGCGCTCGGGCCGGACTTCCCCGGCCCGGTCTTCCTCTGCCCAGTCTTCCTCTGCCCAGTCTTTCGCGGGACAGCGTGCGCCCGTCGCACGGCCGGTGGCCTCGCCTACCGAGCGGCCCCAGCAGTCGGTGCGTGAGCGGCTCGGCGCACTGCGTAAGGAGCTCAACGCGCTGGTCGCGATGCATCACCACCGCACCGACAAGCCGCACGGGACGATCCACAACGAGCTCCGCACGCTCTGCGGCGGGCCCCCGACGGCCATGGCGAGCATGGAGCAACTGGAGGAGCGGATCGCGGCCCTGCGCACCTGGCGCTGACCCCGGGCACGGCGAAGGGGCGGGATCCGTCGGATCCCGCCCCTTCGTGGTCGTCTATCAAGCCGGCGCGTGCCGGCCCTGCTCAACCGCTGGTCTGCAGGTCGATCTCCATCTCTCGGAGCTTGTCTGAGTATGCCTTTGCGTGGTGACCGCAGAAGAGCAATTCGCCGCCCTTCGGCAGAACGGCCCGCACCTTCGCGGCCGCTCCGCATCGGTCACAGCGGTCGGCAAGGGTCAACTCGGGCCGGGTTAGGGTTCCTGGCTGCATGGCGGTCTCCCTCCGTCGCGACTCCGGGATGGTCCCCGGAACCGTGAAGCTGTGACGACCGCTTACGCGGTGCGCCCACTATCCCAGACGTACAGCACCCCTGCTGTGTTCCCGAAGCGTGTCGCGACGACCGTCACGTTCAACCGTGAGTGATCATCGAGAAGACGCGGCGGTGGCGCTCAGGTGACTTCTGCAGATTCAGTTGATTACACCTGAATGATGCGGTGCCTACAGCGCCACCGCAAGGTGTGGGGTTGTTAACCCTCTCGTTCGGCCGGTTACCGTGTGCAGCAGTGACGAGCACCGTGCGGAACCGGGTCCCGACGCCCGCGTTGTTCGTTGTCGGGGGCGTCTCGATGTACGTCGGGGCGGCGCTCGCGGTCGGTCTATTCGATCGCTTGTCGCCGGCGGCCGTCGCGGTGTTACGGCTTGTCGGCGCCGCGGTGGTGCTGATCATCTGGCGGCGCCCGGGGTGGGACGCGTGGCACGGCCGCCGGTTCGGTCGGGCGGTCGCGTTCGGCCTGGCGACCGGGGGAATGAACCTGGCGTTCTACGAGGCGATCGCGCGCCTGCCACTGGGTACCGCGGTGGCGATCGAGTTCTGTGGACCGGTACTGGTCGCCGCGGTGGCCTCGCGCCGGGCCCGCGATGTCGCAGCGGTCCTGCTGGCCGCTGCAGGGGTGCTGCTGATTGCGGATGTGCGCTGGTCAGATAGTCCTTCGGGGGTGTTGTGGGCGCTGGCCGCCGCGGCGCTGTGGGCCGGCTACATACTGCTGGGCAAGCGCGTGGCGAGTGCGGGGAACGGGTTCGACGACATGGCCGTGGGGTTCGCGGTGGCCGCCGTGGTGGCGTCGCCGCTGGTGCTGGTGACCGGGCCGGGCGGAGTGGCGGCGCTGGCCGACACCGGGGTGCTGGTGCTCGCGGTCGGGGTCGGGGTGCTGTCCAGTGTCGTGCCCTACGTGCTCGACCAGATCGTGCTGCGCCGGGTCGGGCAGGCCCGGTTCGCGGTGCTGCTGGCGCTGCTGCCCGCGACGGCCACATTGGTCGGGTTCGTGACGTTGGCGCAGGTTCCGGGGGTAGGGGAGGCGGTCGGTATCGCGGCGGTCATCGCCGCTGTGGCGTTGCGGTCCCGCGACGGCGATCTACCGTCCGAGGTGGGCCGAACGGTATGACGATTACGCAGAGTGATACCCAGGGCGGCGACGCTGCGTAGTGCACAACCGGCTGGTCGGGTGAGATGTGGGCAAATGAGTGAACCGCATCGCGTGCGACGCGATCGGCTTTCCGGCGTTCACCAGCGCCTGGCATGGTGGGTTCGTGACCGACCTGCTGACTGGAACAGCGCTCGCCGAGCGGGCGGCGGCCGCGCTGGCCGTCCCGCTGCAGAAGGCCCTCGACGCGCGGTTGCTGATGCCATCCGATCCGACTGCCGGGCAGGTGTTTCCGGTCTCTGGCCTGGCCATCAACCCGGGCGGGACGCTGCATGCCGGCGCTCTCGGGGTGATCTTGGAGTCGGCGGGCTATCTGTCCCTGCTGCCCCATCTCCGCGCCGATGAGCATGCGGTGACCCATCACGTCTCCACCCAGATTCTCAGCCCTGGACGCGAAGGGGAGGAGGTCACCGTGGTCGGTCACGTGCACCGCCGGACGCGCCGACTGGGGTTCGTTTCGGTGACCGCCACAGCGGGCGAGCGGCTACTGGCCGTGGCGCAGATCACCAAGTCGGTGATCGTCCGCACCGAATCCGCGGTGGCTCAGCCCGCCTCCGGGGGTTAGGCGGCGTACCAGTCACGGTGGAAGTCCACCGGCGCCGACGCCGGATGGTGGACGAGACGCCGGGCAAGGTCCACTTCTGACCTACGTGCGGGGTGCGCGGTCGCGTGCCCGCGTTGTGCCCGGCAGTGATTCGCGGCGACGGAACGCGTGAC
>JBKJPD010000240.1:0-4123 GCA_046595345.1 Pseudonocardia sp. | reverse complement strand
GTGCAGGCCTTTGCCATGGAGGCCATCCCCCGCATCTCGCGGGCGCAGTCGATGGACGCACTGTCGTCGCAGGGGAGTGTCGCCGGCTACAAGTCGGTGCTGCTCGCGGCGGAGCGGTCCACCCGCTTTTTCCCGATGCTCACCACTGCGGCGGGCACCGTCAAACCTGCGCAGGCGCTGATCCTGGGCGTGGGTGTGGCAGGCCTGCAGGCCTTGGCCACGGCGAAGCGGCTCGGCGCGCGGACCACCGGTTACGACGTCCGGCCCGAGGTCGCGGACCAGGTGCGCTCCCTGGGGGCGCAGTGGCTGGACCTGGGTATCGAGGCGGTCGGTGAAGGCGGGTACGCCCGCGAGCTCACCGACGGCGAGCGGGCCGAGCAGCAGAAGCGTCTGGAGGATGCGATCACGGGCTTCGACATCGTGATCACCACCGCGAATGTGCCCGGCCGCAAGGCACCCACACTGGTCACGGCGAAGGCTGTAGAGGGCATGCGGCCGGGGAGCGTTGTCGTGGACCTGGCGGGGGAGAGCGGCGGCAACTGCGAGCTGACCGAGCCGGGTGAGGTGGTCGTCAAGCATGACGTGACGATCGCGGCGCCGCTCAACCTGCCGGCGACCATGCCCGAGCACGCTTCGGAGCTGTACTCGCGCAACGTGTCGGCGCTACTGGAACTGATGCTGGACGAGAACGGTGCGCTCGCACCGAACTTCGATGACGAGGTGCTCGCCAAGTCGTGCGTCACCCGGGAAGAAAAGGGCTGATGGAAACCGGACTTCTGGCGAATATCGCGATCCTCGTGCTAGCCGGCTTCGTCGGCTTCGCCGTGATCTCGAAGGTGCCCAACACCCTGCACACGCCGCTGATGTCGGGTACCAACGCCATCCACGGGATCGTGCTGCTCGGGGGCCTGATCGTGCTGGGGCGGCTGGAGAACCCGTCGGTCGTCGACTCGATCCTGCTGGTGATCGCGATCGCCTTCGGCATGATCAACGTGGTCGGCGGGTTCCTGGTGACCGACCGGATGTTGGGCATGTTCAAGGCTCGCCCGGTCGTCAAGGAGAAGGACGCAGAAGCCTGATGGACACGCTCGTCCCGATTCTCTACATAATCGCCTTCGGCCTGTTCATCTACGGCCTGATGGGCTTGACCGGCCCGAAGACGGCGGTTCGCGGCAACTGGATCGCCGCGGTCGGCATGACGATCGCCGTGGTGGCGACGCTGCTTCAGGTTCAGCACAACTGGGTGCTCATCGTGGTTGGGCTCGTGATCGGCACCTTGCTCGGCGTGCCGTCGGCTCGGCAGGTGAAGATGACCGCCGTCCCGCAGATGGTGGCGCTGTTCAACGGCGTCGGCGGCGGGGCGGTCGCCTTGATCGCCTGGTCGGAGTTCCGGGGCACCGAAGGCTTCACCGGCGAGCCGTCCTACGTCATCGTTGCGTCGTTGTTCGCAGCGATTGTGGGCTCCGTGTCGTTCTGGGGCTCGTGGATCGCGTTCGGCAAGCTGCAGGAGATCCTCCCCGGGCGACCCATCGGGCTCGGGAAGGCCCAGCAGTTCGTGAATGGGCTGCTGTTGCTCGGGGCGATCGCGTGCGCCGTGCTCGCGAGTACGGGCGGCGCGTCAGAGATCTGGATCGTCGGGCTGCTGGTGCTCGCGGCGGTGCTCGGGGTGCTCGTCGTACTGCCGATCGGTGGCGCGGACATGCCCGTTGTCATCTCGCTGCTCAACGCGCTGACCGGGCTCTCGGCCGCGGCCGCCGGACTCGCGCTGGACAACACCGCGATGATCGTCGCCGGCATGATTGTCGGCGCCTCCGGATCGATCCTGACCAACCTCATGGCCACGGCCATGAACCGCTCCATCCCGGCGATCGTGGCCGGTGGCTTCGGCGGCACCACCACGGTGCCCGGCGCCGCCGACGGCATCGACCGCACCGTCAAGTCCACGAGCGCGGCCGACGCGGCGATCCAGATGGCCTACGCCTCATCGGTGATCGTCGTGCCCGGTTACGGCATGGCCGTGGCGCAGGCCCAGCACGCAGTGAAGGACATGGCAAAGCTGCTGGAGTCCAAGGGCATCGAGGTCAAGTACGCGATCCACCCGGTAGCCGGGCGAATGCCCGGACACATGAACGTCCTGCTCGCCGAGGCCGATGTCTCCTACGACGCGCTCAAAGAGATGGACGACATCAACGACGAGTTCTCCCGTACCGACGTCACGCTGGTGATCGGCGCGAACGATGTCACCAACCCGGCGGCGCGGTCCGACTCCTCCAGCCCGATCTTCGGGATGCCGATCCTCAACGTCGACCAGAGCCGCTCGGTGATCGTGCTCAAGCGCTCCATGAGCAGCGGGTTCGCCGGCATCGACAACCCGCTGTTCTATGCCGACAACACCTCGATGCTGTTCGGAGACGCCAAGAAGTCGGTGGCCGCGGTGACCGAGGAGCTCAAGGCGCTCTAGCAGGTGCGCTCGGACCCCAGGTGCAGGGCACATACACAACGCCCGTACACTGGCGGTTCGGCGCGCGTCTCGGCGCCGGTTCCGTTGTGCCTTCCGGGCCTCGCGGTCCGGATTCGACGACGTGCCCGATGGGCGCCGCCTGAATGACATCCATCAGAGTACGCATACCTGGCACACGGAACGCGGAGGACATGGCCAAGAAAGACGGGGCGATCGAGGTCGAGGGCCGAGTTGTCGAGCCCCTGCCGAACGCGATGTTTCGCGTGGAGTTGGAGAACGGACACCGGGTCCTCGCGCACATCAGCGGGAAGATGCGTCAGCACTACATCCGGATCCTCCCGGAGGACCGGGTGGTCGTAGAGCTGTCTCCCTACGACCTCACCCGTGGGCGCATCGTCTACCGCTACAAGTGACGACCCACCAATACCAAAGAGAGCGACGGACGTGAAGGTCAATCCGAGCGTCAAGAAGATCTGCGACAAGTGCAAGGTGATCCGCCGTCACGGGCGGGTCATGGTGATCTGCGAGAACCTGCGCCACAAGCAGCGCCAGGGCTGATCGGATCGCCGTCGTAGACGGACGCAGCTACACAGACGCACCCGATGCACCTACTGCGCCACACGGGCGTGACCACCCTCGGAACCAGGCCGGGGCCCGGAAGTTGAGTCGACCGGGATGGGCGTCGGGCAGACCTGGATCAAGAAACGACAGGAGAACACCGCCGTATGGCACGACTCGCCGGCGTCGACCTCCCCCGCGACAAGCGGATGGAGATCGCGCTCACCTACATCTTCGGGGTCGGACGCACCCGCTCGAAGGAGATCCTCGCCGCCACCGGCATCGACCGTGACCTGCGGTCGAAGGATCTGACCGACGCCGACCTCACGGCACTGCGTGAGTACATCGAGGGAAACCTGCGCGTCGAGGGCGATCTGCGCCGTGAGGTGCAGGCCGACATCCGCCGCAAGATCGAGATCGGCTGCTACCAGGGGATCCGGCACCGCCGGGGCCTGCCGGTGCGTGGCCAGCGCACCAAGACCAACGCCCGCGGCCGTAAGGGACCGAAGAAGACGGTCGCCGGCAAGAAGAAGGCAGGTAAGAAGTAATGCCGCCCCGTACCCGCTCCGCGGCCGGACCGAAGAAGGTCCGTCGCAAGGAGAAGAAGAACATCGCGATGGGCCACGCGCACATCAAGAGCACCTTCAACAACACCATCGTCTCGATCACCGATCCGAATGGTGCCGTCATCGCGTGGGCCTCCGCAGGCCACGTCGGTTTCAAGGGCTCGCGCAAGTCCACGCCGTTCGCCGCGCAGATGGCCGCCGAGAGCGCCGCCCGCAAGGCTGCCGAGCACGGCATGAAGAAGGTCGACGTGTTCGTGAAGGGTCCCGGCTCCGGCCGTGAGACCGCGATCCGTTCACTTCAGGCCGCCGGCCTGGAGGTCGGCACCATCTCCGATGTCACCCCCCAGCCGCACAACGGCTGCCGGCCGCCCAAGCGGCGCCGGGTCTAGGGAAAGGGAGTAACAGAACATGGCTCGTTACACCGGTGCAGACTGCCGTCGTTGCCGTCGCGAGAAGATGAAGCTGTTCCTCAAGGGCAGCAAGTGCGAGTCCCCGAAGTGCCCGATCGAGATCCGCCCCTACCCCCCGGGCGAGCACG
>JBKJPD010000573.1:0-3042 GCA_046595345.1 Pseudonocardia sp. | reverse complement strand
GACGACGCGGGGGAGGAACCGGAGTCGAACCTCGCGCCCGCAGCGCCACGAGCTCGCCGACGGTGCGCGGCTTGGGCTCCTCGACTACGGCCGGTTCGACCGGCGCCGGTGGGTCGTCGTCCGGCTCCACCTCCGGCTCCACATCCTCCGGCTCCACATCCGGCGCCACATCCTCCGGCTCCACATCCTCCGGCGCCACATCCTCCGGCTCATCGGGCGCGAGGTTCGACTCCGGTTCCTCCCCCGCGTCGTCCCCGACCAGCTCCTCGTCGGGATCACCCCCGACCAGCTCCTCATCCAGCTCACCCCCGACCAGCGCGGCCCGGCGCCGGGCCGCGCTCACGACGAGCGCCGGCACCCCGACCAGTAGCAACACGGCGAGAACGGCTAGTTCGGCGGGAACCCGCACCGGATCGAACGGCCCGGCAGCCAGCCGACCCCCCGCCAACAGCGCCAACAGCCCGACGGCCACCGCGATCAGCCCCGTCGCTGCGGCCGCCGCCGGGAGCCGGGCGGGTCCCGCGATCGCACGCCGGCAGGTCAGGCCGACCAGCACCCCGGCCGCCACCGGCAGCAGGAGCACCGCGAGCGTCCATACCGGGGGCGTCGACGCCGGGAGCGCCGCCAGCAGCGGGAAGGAAGAGGTCTGGCCGCGGACTGCCGCGAACGGCGATGCGGTCGCCGCGCCGACCTCGACGCCCGGGCCGAGCGCCCACGAGAACCCACCGACGACGGCGTTGGGCAGGTACGCCAGCGACAGCAGCGTCACCCCGAGACCCGCCCCGAGACCGGGGGCCAGCTCCCGGTATGCGGCGGCCACGCCCGCCGCCCCGAACGCCAGCGCCGCGAGCAGGACCAACGCACCGGCGACGACCAACGCCATGACACCGACCGCGGCGCCGCGCAGCCCGGCCCGGAGCCAGTCCGGCACCCGTTCGACCCACTCCCGGGGGAGATCGCAGGTACGCAACACCCCGATCCCGGCGGCCGAACCCGCGACGAGCCCACCGCCGACCATCGCCGCCCACGGCGCGGCCGACACCTCCGCCGCCCGCGGGAGCAGCGCGCTGCCCAGCACCGCGACGGCGGCGTGTGCGCCCGCGGTGCTCGCGAGGACGGCGCCTGCGTCGGTGCGGAACCGGCCACCGAGGCGTCGCACGGCCCAACCCGCACCCCACATGACGACGGCCACGATCACCCCGGTCGGGAGCAGCGGTAGAACGCTGAGGGGCCGCCCCTCCAGCACCAGAGGGATCTGGTGGGCCGCCAGCCACAGGGGGATCGTCGCGGCGAATGCGCCGTCCAGCGACATCCCACCGCCCGCCGTGAACACCACCACCGCCGCCACGGGCACGAGGAGCGCGTAGCTGAACAACACCGAGCCCATCGCGCAGGCCGTCAGTACCCGCAGGCGGTCGAGTCCCTCCATCCCGGGGGACTCGGCGCCGGGCAGGTCGGGATCCGGCACCGCGCCGGACGGTTCGCCGGAAGAGCCTGCGAAGGTGCGGGTCACGCCCTCAGGGTCTCAGCGGGCGGGTCGGGTGCCGGGCAGGCACGCCGGGGCCGGCGGTGCGGATACGAGCCTCAGCTCGGCGGGCGCGGCTCCCCGGGCGCGACGGCAGCGTCCTTGTCCTGCTCGACGCGCCCTTCCCCCGACGGCGGCGTGCCTGCGGACCCGGCGTCACCGAGCCGGTACGCAGCCGTCTGTTCCGACACCGTCGGGGTGGGCGGGGCGGCGACGTCGGCATTGGTGGACCCATACCAGGGGGTGGTCGCCCGCGACGTCGCATCGCCCTGCGGTGGCGCCGGATCACCCCACGACGGCTGCGCAGGCGGCGTTCCGTACCCGGGGGCCTGAGCGCCGTAGCCGGGCTGCCCGTAGGCGCTCGGCTGGCCGTAGCCGGCGGGTGCGACATTCGGCGCCGGCGCCCCGTACCCGCCTGGCCTGCCGTAGCCGGGCTGGGGGCTACCTGGCTGGGCGCTGCCGGGCTGGCCCACTCCGTAGCCGGGCTGGCCGTACCCCTGCGACTGACCGGGGTAGCCCGACCACTGCGGCTGGCCCTGGCCCTGGGCCCCGTAACCCTGCTGGCCGTACGGCGCCGGCGGGTAGCCGGGGTTGGGGGCTGGACGCCGCGACGACGTGAGCCGGATCACGCCGAGATCGACCAGTACGGCACCGATCACCGCGACGAGCTCCAGCATCGCGAGGAGCAGCACGACGACGAAGATGAACGGCAGCGACGCCGACCGCGTGCCCCCACCGAAGATGCCGCCGAGATTGTTGGAGCTCGAGCTGATGCTGTTGGCGACGACGAAACCCTGCAGGGCGGCGAACGCCCCCACCACCACGACGATCGCTGCGGGAATGAGCAGCGTCCGCCGCCGGGGCAGCAGGGAGGCCACGGCCAGCAATCCGCCGCCGAGCAGCAACTGGGGGGCCTGCACCACGTACAACACGACCGCACTGGAGAACATGCAGAGGTAGACGACCACACCGAGGCCGCCGGCGACGACCGCCAGCAGGCGTGCCTGACCCGGCATCGGATCGGCCGCGGTCGTGGATCGGTCGGGTTCTGCGGGGACTGACACCAGCACTCCTCATGAGGACGAGGCCCGCGGGACCTCTCGCCCCAGGCTCCACCAGGCACGGTAGTCCATGTCACGCAACGCCACCGAGCCGTGCGGGCCCGCACCCGACGTACGGGCCCGCGCTCGATGTACCGGCGGCTACAGCGCCGCGATGATCTCCCGCATCAGGGCTGCCGTCTCGCTCGGTGTCTTGCCGACCTTGACGCCCGCGGCCTCGAGGGCCTCCTTCTTGCCCTGCGCGGTTCCGGCCCCGTTGGAGACGATGGCGCCGGCGTGGCCCATGGTCTTGCCCTCCGGAGCAGTGAAGCCTGCGACATAGCCGACGACGGGCTTGGTGACGTGCGCCTTGATGTACGCCGCAGCCTTCTCCTCGGCGTCGCCGCCGATCTCGCCGATCATCACGATCGCCTTGGTCTCCGGGTCGTTCTCGAAGGCCTCGAGCGCGTCGATGTG